>JAFMRP010000454.1 GCA_017354095.1 Ktedonobacteraceae bacterium | reverse complement strand
CAAAAGCGATGATACGCTGGCTGGAAAAGGATAGAACTGGTTCTGGCGCAGCACAAAGGTCTCTTTCGGGCTGCCATAGCTATAGCTAATCCCGAGCTCCTGCAAAACCTCCGAGGTGGCCCCACCCGTGTAGATGGCATGGATACCTCGATTGAACAGATAACCATCATGGTTCTGTGTGGCCGCGCGCCCTCCCAGGCCTGCTGCCCTCTCAAAGAGCGTCACACTGACGCCCGCCCTCGCCAGGTAGCTGGCTGCCGTGAGCCCGGCCATACCACCGCCGACTACTACAACATCCGTAGGTGTGAGTTGCGATTCCATTGTATATACCCCCTTCTTGCTTCCCATAATTTGGATCGATTTCTACCTATCTATGGCAGAAACACGAGATGTGCTATCTGTAGGGGTAAGGGGTGGTGTGGTGGTGTTGGGGCCCTTGAGGTTGCCCTTCGTATCCCCCACCTTCCTTACTCTGTACAGGAGACGAATAAGAAATCATGTTTGTGAGAAGTAGCATGGCTTATGACCTTTGTCTATTTATGAGGGTATACGAGCCATGAAAACCCGTAGGCTGACATTGCCACCCACTGACCCAAACGGAATCCCAGTGCAGTGACTAGCTTTAGCGAGAGCCCGCAGGCAACCCACCGAACCCTACTCACCTGTCCTTGTCTCCATCCTCCCCAACGTCCATACCCCCCGCTATTTCTGACCTGTCCCTTTCGCTCGCTCACGGTTCGTCACCGACTTTACAAAACGCGGGAGAAGTATACCAGATGAAGAGCGGTCTGCCCAGGTATTTTCCTGCCCGTGCTCACCTGCTTATCCTGGCAAAAACAGCCAGGCGCGGAATAACTCAGGATGCGCCAGCGCGAACCAGCAAAATCCGACCGTGAGAGCTCCGGTGCCAACCACCAGCCAGGCAAACATCAGGCGGCTGCGAGTAGGAATCTCTACCAGCTTGACGAGGAGGTAGATCACAAAAAAGGTGCCACCGATCTTTTGCAGTTCGCTTATTTGCAAGACAGAGCCGAAGAAGAATGCCCCGATCCCCGCGACGATCGACACGATCTGAAAACCCCAGTAGCGTTTGTGCTGAACTTTCCTATCCTGCTCGCGTGTCTGTTCTCGACGGGCTGCAAACTCGTCGTCGGTTTCGTCCTCATGTTGCTCCACACGGGTGCTAGATCGTGGATAATAACGATCTGATAATGCCAGTAAACCACCGAGGCCAAACACACTGCCGAGCAGCACCGAACCGGGTGCAAATACCGTGAGGACCGGCACGAATCCGCTCAATAAGCGAATGCTCACAAACAGGGTCAGGACAATGAAGCCAGCCAGCGTCGCGTGTTCGATGTGTTCAGAGAAGCTCGAGCGTACATGTGCCCCCAGTGCATTGATGGTCCAGAGCACGAGATCATTCCAGCCGATAGCGGCCAGGAGCGCACCAATGGCGAAAAAGCCAACAATGGAACTCGTAAAGAGCACGGCCATTGGGGTCCAGACCAGGAAGAGAATCATGGCGATAATGAAGACATGGGCCAGTTCGCGGCGATAACTGACACTAAAGGCCAGCGCACCGGCAAATAGCACACAGGCGAGCAGGGCCAGCGACTGATGCATCGGATCAGGCAACCACCAGCCAATGAGCGCACCGCTCAGGCTCGCTACGTAAAACGCCAGTTCATAGACAACTATAGGGACATGCGCCAGGATGCGAAACAGGATGCGCATATAATGCCTGAAAAGATAAATGAACGCTCCCCCTACCGCAATGATCGCTAAAACGAGCATGACATTCAAAAAAGTGATTGCCCCCGCAAACGCTTGTAGCGGCGTCAACGATTGCGGTGGAGGGTCAGGTACCGCCAGAATCTGCTGTACGGTCATTTGATGCCCCACAAGTTGGGAGGCTTGAGCCACGTAGAAAGCGGTTGCCCTATCGGCCTCAGAGCGCGTCATCAGTCCCCGGTGCTCGAGGTCCTGTATCGTGATGATGCTATGTTTGATCTGCACCAGTTGTCCGGACGTATCCAGGCTTTGTGCATCAGCCGCCTGCGTCAAGAAGAGCATGAGCGCACAGGCTGTGACCAGCGCCATGAGCAATTTCCTCGCCATGATGATCCTTCTTCTGAACGTGGAGAACTCCATCCGTTTTGAACGAAGTGTAGCAGCATGGCGCTGGAAAGTGATGGGGCATTCGACCTGTTTTACCGGGCCTTATCGACGGGAAAGCATGCCCCGTATCTGTAGGGGCAAGGGGTGGGGAGATGCGGTGTGGGGCCCTTGAGGTTGCCCGTTGTACCCCTGGCCTCCCTTTCCAAATACGTCTCGTGTGATTGCACTAGATTTGAGCGGGCCAGCCGCTATCCCCTCAGTGCGCCAACCGCTATCCCCTTGATAAAATAGCGCTGCAAAATCAGGTAAATCACCACCAGAAGGAGCGAGGAGATCACCACGGAAGCGAAAATCAGCGACCAGTTATTGTTAAATTGTCCGACAAAGTTATAAATTGCCAGGGGCAGCGTTTGCATCCCATCGCGCTGCAAGAAAATCAGCGGAATAAAAAAAACATTCCAGGTTGAGAGCGCACTGGTGATTGCCACCGTCGCTGTTACAGGGCGCAGCAGCGGGAAAACAATCATCCAGAATGTCTGTATGGGGCCAGCGCCGTCCAGCAGAGCCGCTTCCTCCCACAGAATACCGCGAAATGCGCGGCAGAGAGACCATCCCTGAACCATAGGACCCATTATCCAGTAGCGCCCTTGAGAGGCAGGGTCACCCGAAAGGTGGAGCCTTTCCCCACCTCGCTATCCACCGTGATCGTTCCCCCGTGATGTTTGACAATCTCCGCCACAATATACAATCCCATTCCCAGACCGGGGATCGCTTTCTGGCTCGGATCTGCGACCCGGTAGAAGCGCTCAAAAATCTTTGCCCGCTGGTCCCGCGAGATGCCGATGCCATGATCTCGCACACTGATCGTGACGGCCTCCTCAGAGGCGCTGGCATCAATCTCGACCAGGGGCGCGTCAAGAGAATATTTGATAGCATTGCTGATCAGATTGGTGAAAACCTGTTCGAGCCGGTCCCGATCACCCTCCAGCATAGGCAGAGGTGTTCCTCGCACCACAATGGTATAACCTGGATTCATCCGCTGCATTGCTGCCGTCACCTCCTGGAGTAGCGCCTCCAGATCTACCGTCTCCTGAGCATATTCCAATCCGCCTGCCTGCATCTTGGACACATCCAGCAGCGCTCCAATCAGCCGTTCCAATCGCCTCTCAGATTCCTCCACCCTGGCAAGATCCGCCGCCATCTTGTGAAACCCTTGCCTGGCCAGGCGTGCTCTCACCAGTTGTATCTGCAGCTTGAGTGCAGCGAGCGGGGTCTTGAGCTCATGACTGGCCATGCTGATAAAGTTATCCTTGCGCTGCTCCAACTCCTTGCGCGCCGAATTATCCAGCACAAAGCCAATCACCTGGAGCGGATCGAGTCGTAAGGTCACGCCTCCCACGACCACCGGAAGGCGATTGCCATCTTTACACACATATTCTTTCTCATAGCGCGTCACACGTTGTGTCACCGCCAGTTCCTGGCGCGCTTGCTGTGTCTGAATAGCATACTCTGGAGGCGTCATACTGACCCAGTTGATCTTCCCGGCATGCAGGTCTTCCCGGGTATAGCCGGTCATGTGCAGGTAGGTCTCGTTCGCTTCGACGATCTGCTCATCTTCGGCGACAAAGATGCCAAGAATACTGGAGGTCATCAGCAAGTTAGCGCGTTCCTGGCTCTGGCGTAAGCGCTCCTCACCGTCCTTGAGCCGCTGCTCCGCCTGTTTCTGCTCATCGATGTCGGTACAGGTGCCAATCCATCGCTGGATCGTGCCCTGTGCGTCCCTCAGCGGCATACCCCTGGCCAGGAACCAGCGATAGGCTCCTGTGTTCCCATTCTGCATGCGATACTCCACTTCATAGAGAGTATCTGTACGGATGGCAGTCTTCCAGGCTTCCCGTACGAGCTGTCGGTCATCAGGATGCAAGCATTGCAGCCACCCATCCCCCTGCAATTGCTCGGGCGTCCTGGCGGTATAATCACACCAGCGTTGATTCTCGTATTCAGCCGTTCCATCGGGTCGCATGATCCAGACGAAGTGAGGAATCGCGTCAACCAGGGTGCGCAGCTCTGTTTCCTCCTGCTTGCGCTTGGTGATATCCCGGCCCGCACAGATGAGATACTCGACCTGCTGATTAGCATCGCGATGTGAAGTAATAATCATTGAAACATCCAGATACATTCCTGTTCTTGGGCGTATTCTGGCCTCAAATTGTACGGTATCTCCCCGGCTGGCCTGCTCGATGGCTGCTCGCAGTTGTCGTTGGACGGCAGGATCATATGACCACGCAGGTAAATCGGCGTACGATTTCCCAATTGCCTCCCCTCGTTGGAGATGCGCATCTGCTAAAGGACGCTGGTTGATATCCAGAATCAAACCCTCAGGAGTTAAGATCGCGACCCCATCTGTGAAGCTCTCCAGTAGATCTCGGTACATCTGCTCGTTCTGACCAAAGGTCTCCTGGTGCCGCGTTGGCTCCATGGTTTCGTGAAAAAAGATGGCAAGGCCTTCGCCGGTAGGCGAGAGTTGTACGCACAGCCAGGTCTGGGTAATGGGAGAACGATACACCACATCCAGCGGCTGGCGTGTGTGTATGGCTTTGACTACCGCCTGGTAGAACGTAGGGGTAACAAGTGAAGGCGCGCACTGCCAGAGCGTGTTGCCGGGCAACTCATGCTTTGCTGTCCCAATGCTGGCTGCTGCTGACGCGTTAGCATGGAGAATCACCCCGTCATTATCGATAAATAGAAATGCATGAGGAATCGCGTCCAGCAGATGCGGGAGTTGCTGGCTCGATGCGGGAGTGAAGCCTTCCGTTGGCTGTTCTTTGACCATAGCGACGTCTGTATCCCTTTCACATGGCCCAATCCCTTGAGGTACAGTAGCATTCCTGCCCTGATAGTAAGTGGATAATACTCTGTCAAGCTTTACAAGAGGGCGTAATGTGGGAGGTGCAGGAGGGCGTCAGCCCTCCTGCATCCTTTCTCCCCGCGCCGCCGCAGGCGGCGG
>JAFMRP010000453.1 GCA_017354095.1 Ktedonobacteraceae bacterium | reverse complement strand
CGATGAGATCAAGATCAGAATAGAAATCGCTGAGACCCTCGGCCACTGATCCAGTGACGATTATGGCCCGGGCATTGAGATGAGAGATATACACCTGGGCGTTATGTTGCGCGAGGCCCAATAGGAAACGGCTGGCTTCAGTTGCCTGCATTTCATCCATGTTCTGCTCTCTCCTTCTGTGGCATGTTACCGCATGGTAAGCGCATCCTTTTTCTGTTGATTACTACGTTGGTAGCTGCCTCAATGTCTCGGCGTGTTCTAAAAGGAGAAATATACAACCGCTAACCTTTTTGTTTGTTCAGATCCACGGATGGTGCAGCCTGTGAGGCCTGCAGACGTCGGCTCCAGGCCAGTAGCACGAACATTACAATGCCTACCAGCACGAAGCCGATGAATTTATAGATACGCGGCATCGATAATGCCAGCAGGCCCAGCACAAAGGTTGCAGAGTAGAGGACGTAGCAGACCTGGCGAGCGTCAAGTCCGCCAAATAGCAGGCGATACTGGATATGAGTATGGCGGGCATGCTGCGGTAAAAGATCGCGCTGCATGGGATGCTGGCCACGTCGTATTCTATTGACCATGACTATGGCGATATCGAGGATAGGGATACCAAGGATCATCAGAATCAGCGCGAATTTGGCTCCGCCCATGATGGCCAGCGTGGCCAGGGTAATGCCAAGAAATTGCGACCCACTATCGCCCATGATAATCCTGGCAGGATTCCAGTTGTGCGGCAGAAAGCCAACCACGGCTCCGGTGAAAATGGCGGCCAGAATGGCAATGCTCTGCTGACCCATCGTCCAGCTAATCACAGCGATGAATAGACTGGCCATCCCCACAATCCCGCTAGATAGCCCATCCACTCCATCTATGAAGTTTACTGCGTTCATCATGCCGGCAAACCAGAACCAGGTGAACAAAACCGCTGGAATGGCCAGCCAGGAGATAACGGGCTCATGAATAAATAAGGTTAATTCCGGTTGCTGATACCAGGGAAGTGCTGGATTATAGGCGGTAACCCCGTCGGAGAAAGGATTGTTAACGCCAAAGAAAAGTACTCCATGAAAGCTATGCAGGCCTGGCCCCAGCAATATCAGCACAGCGCAGGTTTGCGCCAGCAGCTTTGGCAGTGGCTTCAGTCCTTTTATATCATCGTAGGTATGCACCACCACAATTACTATCGATGCCAGTACAAACAGACCGTAAATTACCAGTTCCTTGGGATAGGGGCGCCCAAAGATGATCTGCATCTGCCCCTGGCTGCGAGCGGCGAGTGGCACATAAAGCAAAAAAGAGACGAGCAAGAAAGCGATAAAAATCGCCAGTCCACCAACTCGCGGGCGAGCTACTGTATGGATCTTGCCCTCAATCACTGGTTCGAACCAGCCGAACTTACGACATAGTGCCATGACGCCAAATGTGAAAATATAGGTACATAGCCCTGCCACTACGGCGCCTAGCACGAGAAGCACGCCTGTGGGTAGTGCCTGTACGAAAGTAACGATTTGTTGCATACGGGGTGTGGTCCCCTTTCTAGTGAGCTGGCTCTCTTGCAAGAGAGGGCTCTGCAGCTCCATCCGTTAACCTTTTCTGGTAGTTCACTATCATTGGAAACGGCTGCCAGCCAGCCAAGTAACAGCATACATACCAGTGGCCAGCCAGTCCACGTTCTCTAGTGCCGTAACTTTATCGACAAATCGAGGAAAATTTTCGCAAAGTTTTCTGTGGTTTTCGCTCCTTGTCGGTATTTATAACTCCTATATCACCGCTTTTGCAACTCAAATATAAGTGTTTTTTCCTGCAGCGAAAGCGCATCTTGTCGCACGTTTGTGTACATCACTTTTATCCTTGACATAAATTAAACAGAGCGGGTATGCTGTAGAGGAGCCTTTGCGAAATTTTATCGAAAACCGGCTAAGGGAGAACTGATATGCCTGATTCACTTGCTAGACGAGTCACCATGTCAGAGATTGCAGAGGCTGCCGGTGTCTCTGTGCCGACGGTATCCAAAGTCATCCATCGGCGCTCAGATGTCGCGTCAGCCACACGCGAGCGCGTCGAGCGCATTCTCATCGAGCGCGGCTATCGAACACCGGGCTCCCCGCTGGCGCTGCGTAAACGACACAGCGGCTTAAGCGGGTTGGTCAATATTGTGGTACATCAGCTCGATAGTTCCTACGTCCTTGAGATTATTCGTGGAGTTCAGCAGGCACTCTTTGAGGCCCATATGCAACTTGTACTGACCGTGCCGAATGACAGAGATGGTGTAGCGCCGGAGTGGCTGATCAATAACTCTGTCGATGGTACCATCCTGGTCCTGGTCGATCAGAACACGCAAATTTTGCAAGAGTTGCAGCGGTACAATCATCCCTTTGTGGTGGTTGATCGCCTCGGCGAACTAGGCCCTGACACACCATCGGTTGGAGCCACCAACTGGGCGGGAGGGCGAGCCGCGACGCATTATCTGCTCACACTGGGCCATAGGCGCATTGGAGCTATCTGCGGTCCAGCCAATTTACCCTGCACTGTTGATCGTCTGGCGGGTTACCGTACGGCACTGGAAGAGGGCAATATCGCCTTTGATCCATCCCTGGTTTACTATGGTAACTTCTCTGCAACCTCAGGCTATGAGTTGGTGCAGCAGTTGCTGGCTCTACCCGAACTTCCCACGGCGATATTTGCTGGTAACGACGAACTGGCTGCCGGTGCTTATCATGCGCTCCATGAACATGGCGTTGCTGTAGCACAACAGATGAGTGTGATCGGCTTCGATGATACGCTCCTCGCTCCACGGCTAACTCCCCCACTTACGACTGTGCGCCAGCCGTTGTTTGAGATGGGGAGAGTTGCTACCACGATGTTGCTGAGATTGATCTCAGGCGAGCCACTGGACAGTATTCGTGTTGAGCTGCCAACCACGCTGGTAAAGCGTTCATCATGTACACCGCTCGCGTGACATAAGACCGCCCGGATACTATAAGGAGGATCTATTTTGACTACGAAAGCAAAAATCGGCATCATAGGATGCGGCGTAATCAGCTCTATCTATCTTGAGGCGCCACAGAAATTTGATATTCTAGAAGTTGTTGCCTGTGCTGACATCGATATGGAGCGCGCACGGGCGCAGGCCGCGAAATATAATGTCCCAAAGGCCTGTACTGTTGAGGAATTACTGGCGGACCCTGAGGTTGATATTGTGCTCAACCTGACCATTCCGAAGGTGCACGCAGATATCAGTATGGCGGCTCTGGAATCAGGGAAGTCGGCGTACAGCGAGAAGCCGCTGGCGCTTGATCGCACGCAGGGTGAGGCGCTGCTGGAAAAAGCGCGCCAGAATCATCTGCGCGTTGGCTGTGCGCCCGATACTTTTATGGGCGCTGCTTTACAGACATGTATCAAATTGATCGATGAGGGGGCTATCGGCACACCGGTCTCTGCGACAGCATTTATGGCCGGCCATGGTCCCGAATCCTGGCATCCAGATCCTGAGTTTTTCTATCAGCCCGGTGCTGGCCCGATGTTTGACATGGGTCCCTACTATCTCACTGCTTTGATCTCTATGCTCGGCCCGGTGCGCCGTGTGACGGGCCTGACACGTGTCTCTTTCCCAGAGCGCGTGATCACCAGTCAGCCCAAGCGTGGTACTACAATTGTGGTGAACACTCCAACCCATATTGCAGGCCTGTTGGAGTTCGCGGGAGGAGCTATCGGCACCATCGTGACCAGCTTCGATACCTGGAGCCATCATCTACCCTGCATCGAGATCTATGGCTCCGAAGGAACATTGAGTGTTCCTGATCCCAACGGTTTTGGTGGTTCCGTGCGTGTCTGGCGGACCAGCGATCGCCAGTGGAATGAGGTGCCCCTCATTCATGAGCACAGTAGCAACTCACGTGGCCTGGGCGTGGCTGATATGGCGCACGCGATGCGAGTCGGACGACCACATCGGGCCAGCGGTGAAATGGCGCTGCATGTGCTCGATCTGATGCAGTCCTTCCATGAGTCGTCTACGGAGGGTAAGCATATCGATCTGGCAACGACCTGCACTCGCCCGGCTCCTTTTCCCGGTACATCAGTCTGGGAGAATGAGTACTAAACCGCTAGCTGGTCGATTATCATTGACATGTATACCAGAGTGATCTATTGTTTTCTGTTGTCTAGTAGCACAATCCAAAGGAGGACGTAATGTCACAGATCAAAGGACCGGCGATATTTCTGGCACAGTTCGCCCAGGATGTTCCCCCTTATAACACACTGAGCAATATCAGCCAGTGGGTAAAGGATCTGGGTTACAAAGGGGTCCAGATCCCTGCCTGGGATAGCCACTTTATCGACCTTGACAAGGCTGCCGAGTCCAAACAATACTGCGATGATCTGAAAGGACAGTGCAACGGGCTGGAAATTACCGAAATTGCCACCCATCTGCTCGGACAACTGGTAGCCGTCCACCCGGCCTATGATGTATTGTTCGATTCCTTCGCGCCTGCTGAGCTACACAACAACCCACAGGCGCGTAGTGAATGGGCCACTGGCCAGATGATTAAATCCATTAAGGCCTCGCGCAACCTGGGCCTCAGCGCCCTGCCCACTTTCTCCGGCGCCCTGCTCTGGCACACGGTGTATCCCTGGCCGCAGCGCCCGCAGGGGCTGGTCGACATGGGCTTCAAAGAACTGGCGCGGCGCTGGCAGCCTATTTTGAATGCAGCCGAGGAGAATGGTATTGATCTGGCCTACGAGATCCATCCTGGCGAAGACCTGCATGATGGCGTGACGTTCGAACGCTTCCTGGCGGCGACCGGTAATCATGCTCGCGTCCACATTCTGTATGACCCATCACATTTCGTTTTGCAGCAGCTTGATTATATTGGCTACCTGAACGTCTACAAGGATCATATCAAAGCCTTCCACGTCAAAGACGCTGAGTTCAATCCCTCGCCCCGTTCAGGTGTCTATGGCGGCTACCAGGATTGGGTGGATCGTCCTGGTCGCTTCCGCAGCCTCGGCGACGGTCAGGTTGATTTTAAGCGCGTCTTCTCCACACTGACGCAGAACGGCTTTTCGAGCTGGGCCGTGCTGGAATGGGAATGCTGTATTAAGGATTCCGTGCAGGGTGCGCGTGAGGGCGCCA
>JAFMRP010000046.1 GCA_017354095.1 Ktedonobacteraceae bacterium | reverse complement strand
CACGCGAACCTGCAGGGAAGAGGTAGGGCTAAGTCCTGTTAAAACGGTCGCAAGTTCGCTATCTGTGATGGTTTGTTTTAAGGTTTCATCCAGTGAAATGACGGAAGGATCCGCATTGTCTGGGTTATAGAAGATTGACTTGCGTACGCCTGGAATTGAGGTTAAATAGCCGAGTGGGAGTTTGCTCTGAGCAAATTTGGAATCGAGCTCAACTGGATAGAATGACGAGAAGACGGTTGCTGCGCCTGTGGCATTCACGGTATGCATGATGCCGGTCGTAATTACCCCATCAACGTCGGCAAACTGGGATGCCTCGGCAACAGTGATGACGGAGCCAAACGAGTGCCCGACAAGCATCACTTTGGGAAAGCGTATGCCATACACCTTGCCATTGCGCAAGGCCTGAACCAGTTGGTGAAGCACGTAGGCATTCGACTGGAGGGTCACGCTGAGGGCTGGCGGGTGGTCGCTGAGACCGGTGCCGATGCGATCCATATTGAGGGTCGCGTATCCTGCGCCGGTAATCTGCCGCACATAGGAATACTTTTGTGGGACCGATGGGAAATCCCAATAATTGTGGTCATAGGTTGAGCCGTGGACAAGTACCTGGACTGTTTTGCCGTTCAGTGATCCCTGCGCACATAGCCAGGTAGCGACCCGATAGACAGTTGGATCGATTGGTGACAGGGTCACAGGGATAAGATACCGGGTGCAATCTGTATTGCTATCTGCGGATGCGTGGATGGAGAACGCGGGAAGGAGAAGAGCGCAAGTAATGATGCTGCAGAGAAGAGAAAAAAGCCGTTTCATAATACCCCCTCATTCAGCCTGGAAAACCAGGCTTTTTTGCTACTTCCAACGACGGACGGCCATGATTATATAGATCGGGCTAATAATAGCAGAGCGGGTACTCTATTGGCAAGAAGGGAGCAGCGAAAGCCCTGGATTTTTGGGGCATCAACGAGGATGCAGATGCATCGGCAGTCCATGGCGTATATGCAGTGAGATCAGAGGGAGAGGCTCAACCCGGTGATCGGGAGCAAGGATGAGGCGATAGCGCTGTGCTATCAGGGCCAGCATCAGCACCATCTCCTGTAAGGCAAAGCCCTGACCGATACACAGGTGAGGCCCATGTCCAAATGGGATATAAGAGCCGCGTGGGAGTTTTGCCAGGCGCTCTGGTGTGAAACGCTCTGGATCAAAGTGTTCTGGCTCTTCCCAGAAGTCTGGATGGCGATGGAGGATATAGGGGCTGAACAGAATCAAGGTTTTCGCAGGCACATCATAAGTGCCGATCCGGTCATCTTGCACAGTATTGCGCATAAGGAGCCAGATGGGTGGATAAAGTCGCAGCGTCTCGTCGATGATCATGCGGGCATAGGGAAGCCTGGGGAGGTCATCCACTGTCGGAGGAGCGCCGGCAAGCGTCTCATTCAATTCTGCCAGCAGGCGCTGTTCCACCGTGGGATGTTGTGAGAGGAGATACCACATCCAGGTCAGGGTGCAGGCAGTGGTTTCGGAGCCAGCGGCGAGGAAGGTGATTACCTCATCGTGTATCTGCTGATCGCTCATGCCTTTTCCGGTTTCTTCATCGACCGCACTGAGCAGCATCGAGAGAAGGTCATGGTCGTGGTGATGTTGTTGGCGATGCTGGCGAATGATATCGTAGACCATCTCATCCATCTGCTGGATCGCCGCCCGGAACTGGCGATGTCGCGGGGTGGGGAGGGAGAGGGGAGGGAAAGGGAAGCGGAGATGCTCGCCAAGTATTTGATGAGCCAGCTGGAAGGACCGAATAAAGAGTTGGGATTGCCTGGTGAAATCGCGATGGAACATTGCTTTGCTCACAATGTGGAGCGTCACTTCCTCCATCTCGTGCGCGATGTTGACTGGTTGCCCCGATTTTGCCTGTTCTTCCCAGCGCTCAAGTATGGCCAGGGTTTCGGTACACAGAAGCGAGCCGAAGGCCGCGATAGATTGTTTATGGAACGCGGGCTGGATTAAGCGTCGTTGCCGGAGCCAGGATTCTTGATCGGTATTGGTTGATAATCCATTGCCGACAATGAGCCGGACAAGGCTGACGAGCGGCATATTTCTATCATAATTGTAGTGGTGCTCTTGTAAGATGTATCTCAGGTGGTCGGGGTGATTCAGGAAGTAGACCGGTTGGGTGAGCAAGGGGAATTGTGCTATATCGCCATATTGTCTAGTTAAATTGGTAAGAAATCGTAGGGGGGCGCGCTGGAAGGAGAGCATGCTGGCAGGGCGATTGAGTCCCTGTGGGCCAGGTGGTCTGGTTGGTTGTTGCGAGGTCTTCTTTGTGAGCGAGAAAGGCATCTGAAACCTCCAGCTTCTGTACGAAGTCCCCTTTGTGGGGGCAGGCGCTTTTGTGAGCTTCTTGCTGTCTGTGAACACAAATTCCTCACATACCTGCTTTTTATTTTATCCTGCCAAGGCCTGTTATGCAAGGGGGAGCGACGTCATCGGGGCAGGGGACGGTAGAAACTAACACTTGTAACACTCCTAACAGTTTTTTTTAGAGATCACACTCCATCAACAGCTTGTCAGTGAAAAGCAACCAGCCGCAAACGGACAGAAGTAACACTTTTCCCTCCCCAAAAAGCGTTACTTCTGTTACAAGTGTTACTTCTGTCCGCTCTGTCCGCTCCATTGGTTTCCTGGCTCCTCCACCTATGAATGAATCAATGCGCCACACAGACTATACAACTATCCTCAACTAGCCTGTAGAGCGGTTGTGACGGGTTGCATCGGCTCTACAGGCGGCTGTGTCGGGTTGTGTCGGGTTTTTGACATCGATTCCCCAAAAAATCCTGACATTGAGAGAACTCGCTTCCCCTGTTTCCCTCCACCAACCCTCTCCAAGAAACCTGTGCCTGTAAGGGGGAAACGGGTGGGTCATGATATAATGGGTGCAGTGTCATTGGTCAGGAGGGAGAATATAGCTGTGGTAGAGAACCAGCAAGAGCAGATGCCGATTGTCGCGTGTGTGACAGTGGGTGCATTTGAAGAGAATTGTTATCTTTATGCGTGTCCTCAGACGCGTGAGGCGGTCATCATTGATCCAGGTGATGAGCCTGAGCGCATCCTGGAGGCGATCAAGGAGCTCCAGCTTGTGCCCAAGTACATCATCAACACGCATGGTCATATGGATCATATAGGTGCGATTGATGCGGTGAGCGAGGTTTATCCTGTGCCGTTAGCGATCCATCCCGCGGATGTGCCGATGTATACGGATGAGTGGCAGGCGCAATTTCTGGGACGTTCGGGTCCGCTGGTCAGGCGCAAGCCAGATATCCTGCTCAACGAAGGGGATCGTATTGTATTTGGCACGATCAGCCTGGAGGTCTTGCATACCCCTGGTCATACTCCGGGAGGGATAAGCCTGGTGCATCATCCGCACTGTGTTTTTAGTGGAGACACGCTTTTCAGGCGGGGTATCGGGCGTACTGATCTGCCCGGAGGAGATTATAGCCGGTTAGAGGCTTCGATTCGTGAGAAATTATATACGCTCGACGACGAGCTTGTCGTTTTCTCTGGTCATGGTGAGCCCACCACCATTATAGAAGAAAAGTACGAGAATCCTTTTGTTTTTGTAGAGGATTAAGAAGGGCACATTTCTTTTTTTGCGTGTTTATCCACATTTCATCCACAGGTTTATCCACATTAATCAAGAAGGCAGAAGCAGACAAAAGGGATAGAGCGAGGTCGAATTATTGACCTGATCTTTAAAATGATGATATGGTATGAGGAAAGAAAATACAGTACAGCTAAGTGCGGAGCGTGAGGAGGCATGGCAGAGGAAGCAGACTTGCTTTGAGGTCATCAAGCAAGCTGAAGAAATCCTGATTTAAGGAGCAGAATTGTGTCAATAATCTGTGTAATTGGAACAGGCTATGTTGGATTAGTCACGGGAACCTGTCTCGCCGATATGGGCAACCAGGTCACGTGTGTTGATATTGTACAGGAAAAGATCGAACGTCTCAAGCAGGGGATACTGCCTATTTACGAGCCGGGCCTGGAGGAGATGGTAGAGCGCAACGTGCAGGCAGGCCGTCTTCATTTCACCACCAGCTATGCTGAGGGACTGGACAGCAGTGAGTTCGTCTTTATAGCCGTGAACACGCCCACCGGTAACACGCAGGGCGGCGCGGATATGCGCTATGTTGAAGCGGCGGCGCGCAGCATTGCCGAGGAGCTTGACCATTATGCAGTCATTATTAACAAGAGCACGGTTCCAGTGGGGAGCGGTGATTTTGTCTCGCGGGTCATTCAGAACAACCTCAAGCGTGCGGATGTAAGCTTCTCGGTCGTCTCCAATCCTGAATTTTTGCGTGAAGGATCGGCGGTATTAGATTTCCAGAAGCCTGATCGTGTAGTGCTGGGTTCCTCTGATCCTGAAGCCGCGCACCGTGTAGCCAAGCTTTATCTGCCGCTGCGTGCCCCGTTTGTAATCACCGATCTGTACACTGCAGAGATGATCAAATATGCTTCTAATGCCTTCCTGGCCACCAAGATTTCCTTTATCAACGAGATCGCGCAGATCTGCGAGCGGCTGGGTGCTGATGTCAAAGAAGTAGCGGCTGGTATGGGTTATGACAAGCGTATTGGCAGTGCATTTCTGGACGCGGGCATTGGTTATGGTGGTAGCTGTTTCCCCAAGGATGTACGAGCCCTGGCGCATATGGCTGACGAAGCCGGGCTGCATCCACAGATGCTACACGCCGTCATGGAGATCAACTATGACCAGCGCCGCCTGATTGTAGACAAGCTGACCAATATTCTGGGTACGCTGCGTCATTGTACGGTCGGAGTGTTGGGACTGGCCTTCAAAGCGAACACAGATGATATGCGTGAGGCTCCGGCAGTGGATATTATCCGCTGGATAACGGCACAGGGAGCGCAAGTGCAGGTATATGATCCCGTCGCGAAAGAAACCGGGCGTGAAGCGCTGGCGCGCGAAGGTGTCAACATGGAGCTGGTCACGTTCTGCGAAAACGCTTATGACGTAGCCAATAATGCTGATGCGCTGGTAATTATCACAGAATGGAACGAATTCAAATCGCTCAACATGCAGCGAATACGAGGCGCGATGCGCCGACCGGTGCTTATTGATGGGCGTAACATTTACGAGCCGTCGGAAATGAATCGTTGTGGGTTCATCTATCGAGGTATTGGTCGTGGAACGGGTCCGGCCCCCACGGTATTGCCGCCTGGCGACACGACGAGTATATTGGAGCAGCAGGTTCCATTGACGCTGGAAGAGGCATAACAGTATGCAAAATGACCGGCCACTGTTGTTTACGCCGCTGGTGCGCCAGCCTGGTGCGCCTATGCCTGACTGGTTATTCGGGCCAGCGGGCGTGGCTGGTCTGCCCGCGCCCTTGCTGCCAACTGTGGGAGTCAACGTCGCGGTTGGAATTGATATTATCGAAGTAGAGCGTGTGCGCAAAGTCTATGAGCGGCATGGTGAGCGTTTTCTGAGCCGGGTATATACCCCGGATGAAGTGCGGCAGTGTCGTGGTAAGATGGCGCGGCTGGCCGGGCGTTTCGCGGCCAAGGAAGCCATTAGCAAGGCGTTGGGGACCGGTATGCATGGTGTAGCCTGGCGTGAAATGGAGGTAGTGCAGTTGCGCAGTGGTCGTCCCAGCGTGCGATTGCATGGTAATGCCAGGCAGCGTGCCGAGATGCTTGGATTGAGCGCCTTTGATGTTAGTATTGCTGATCTTGCGCAATTCTCCATTGCCATTGCCGTGGCTATTCAGGCACAGCCGGTTGACTCCCCTGGACCGGAGGAGAAGAAGTAATACAAAAAACACTCCTCGCAGTGTACGAGGAGTGTTTTTTCTGTGTGTTTACCTGGTTAGCGCGTGCGGCGTTTTCTGCGTCGCAGCGCCTCAGCCTTGCGTTTGCGCCTTGACTGGGGGCTTTCGTAGTGTCTGCGGCGACGAGCCTCGGCAAGAATACCATCTTGCTGGATTTTGCGATTAAAGCGTTTCAGTGCGAACTCAAACGGTGTATTGGAATCGACAATAATCTGGCTCATGGCTGCTTACCACCGATCCCTACGGTCGCCAGAGCGACCACTTCTACCCTGTGGCTGATAGCAATCCTTGCAGTAGACGGGGCGATCGTCGCGGGGTTGGAAGGGAACCTGCGCTTCGTTACCGCAGCTCGCACAAGTTACAGTGTACATAGGACGTGACATGCGATCCTGGGAGCCGCCGCGTGACATATTGCGCTTGCGCGCGGCGCGGCAATCGGGGCAGCGACCGGGTGTGTTGGTCAGGCCGCGACTCGCATAAAATTCCTGCTCGCCAACTGTAAAGGTGAAGGGCTGGTTGCAATCGCGACAGTACAATGTTTGATCTGTTAAAGACATTTTGCTCCAATTCTGGGGGAAGTCCCCTCTTAGCTTAGGTTTTCTCTGTATCGCGCGGCATCCAAGAAACATCTTTTTCAGAGCACCATCACCATACAGCATCGCCTAATTATACCACAAATTTGAGGGCAGTAAACCATCGAGTTTTACAATATGACTATCCTCTATAAAGAATATTCCAGGATCGGAAAGAGCGGCGTATTCCGTGTTTGCCACCTGGCGAGCAGTATACTATACTCTTGGCATAAGACGAAGCACTATATGGAGGTTCGATTGGTGCGTATTCAATTAGGGGGAGGTCCTGGTAGTGGCAAAACGACGCTGGCGAAAAGGATTGCCGTCCATCTCAACGTGCCTTATTATGATATGGATGCGATAGGGTGGGAGAGTGGTAATGGTGCGTTGCGACCGTTAGAAGTTCGTTTGCGAGATGTGCATGAGATCGCGATACAGCCTGCGTGGGTGGTGGACAGTTACTTTCCTGGCTGGTCGGACGAACTGTTGGAGGCCGCGGACCACATTATTTTGCTGGATATGCCGTGGCATATAGCGCGCTGGCGCATTATCACGCGGCATATGCGAGCGAGCCTGGCAGGGACCAACCGGCATAGGGGGCTGCGTAAACTGTATCATTTTCTAGGGCACGCAAAAGAGTGTTATACGAGCGCTGAGGAAAGGCAGAAGGATGCTGGTTATTTTCGACCGTATAAGAGCAAAGTTATTACTTGCCAGCGGCCCGTCGAAGTCGAGGCGGCGTTTCAGCAGCTGATTGAGCGTGGATAGTTGGTAGAACCAGCTGATTTGAGGTTTTGCTTATGAGGGCATTATTACAGCGCGTGAGCCGGGCCAGTGTGGTTGTGGAAAGGGAAGTCGTGGGCGAGATCGGGGAAGGGTTGTTGATTTTGTTGGGAGTGGGCCAGGGCGATGGCGAGAGCCAGGTCAAGGCACTGGCGGATAAAATCGTGAACCTGCGTATTTTTCGAGATGACGAAGGTAAGATGAATCGCTCATTGCTCGACGTGCAGGGGCAGGCGCTGGTAGTTTCGCAATTCACATTGTATGCAGATATGAGGCGGGGGCGGCGTCCCAGCTTTACGGATGCGGCTCCGCCCGCGCGAGCGGAGCCGCTGGTTGAGTGTTTCAAGGATGCGCTCGCAGGCTATGGGGTTGACGTTGCAGGGGGCATTTTCGGCGCGCACATGGATGTTATGTTGTGTAATGATGGGCCGGTAACAATCTGGCTGGATAGTGAGGAGTTGGGGCGGTAGCAATATATTTGACACCGGTCTTCGCTGTTGACTATACTACAAGTAATGAAGCGATAGGGGAGAGCAAAGAACGTATGCCGCGTTGACTCTCCCCTTCTTTGGGCTTGTTTTGATGAAAGGATCATGCAGTGCTCGTCGATAGCCATACTCATCTCGATACGTCGCGCTTCAACGGTGATCGCGAAGAGGTGATCGAGCGTGCCAGGCGGGGCGGGGTGACGCGTATGGTAGATCCGGGCTGTGACCTTGCTTCGAGCCGAGCGGCCCTGGCATTAGCCAAAGCGCATCCTGGCACCGTTTTCGCTGGTGTTGGTGTTCATCCACACGACGCAACCACCTATACGGAAGGGGTAGGTGGGCAGCTGCGCGAGATGGCGCGGGAGCCAGAGGTTGTGGCCATTGGAGAGTTTGGTCTGGATTATTTCCGCATGCTTTCGCCGCGCGAGGTGCAGCGTGCGGTTTTTTGTGCGCATCTGGAGATGGCGCGGGAGTGTAACCTGCCGTGCATTATTCATGTGCGCGATTCGCACGACGATGTGATTGAACTGCTGCGCGCTCACGGTCGAGATTTACGCGGCGTCTTCCATTGTTTCTCCGGCAATGTCGCGCAGGCCGAAGAATGTCTTGCTCTGGAAGGATTTATGCTCTCGTTTGCCGGTCCGCTTACCAAGCAAGGAAATGCACTACCAGAGGTCGCGCGCATGGTGCCGCCAGACCGGGTGCTGGTGGAGACAGATAGTCCCTACCTGGTGCCAAAGCCTCGCAAAGACAGGCGCAACGAGCCACTTTTTGTGATACATACCGCCGAAAAGCTGGCGGAGATTCGTGGTACGACCTTTGAGGAGATCGCCCACATTACGACGGCCAACGCTGTTCGCCTGTTCGGTCTAGGAGAAAAGAAGGAATGAAGCTATTCAACACGCTGACGCAGTCTTTAGAGACATTCACGCCGATAGACAACACTGTGCGCATCTATGTCTGCGGCGTCACGCCCTATGACACGACGCACCTGGGGCATGCGTTTACTTATATTACTTTTGATACGCTGATCCGCTATTTAGAATATAAGGGTTACACAGTCAAATATGTACAGAACGTAACTGATATAGATGATGATGTGCTGCGCAAGGCGCGAGAGCTTGGCACAACCTGGGATGAATTGGGAAAGCGGGAGACAGAGCGTTTTCTGCGTGATATGCGAACGCTGAATTTGCGAATGCCGGACGTGTATGCCAAGGCGACCGAAGAAATTCCTGGAATTATCGCGATCACGAAAAAGCTCTTAGAGGAGGGCTATGCTTACGAGAGCGAGGGTTGTGTCTTTTTCAGCGTGAAGGCTGACCCTGAATTTGGTGTTATGGCACGGGCGATAGGTCTTAACAATTACGAAGCGATGTTGGAAGTAGCCAACGAGCGAGGCAATTTTCCAGACGACCGGCGCAAGCGTGATCCCCTTGATTTTGTGTTGTGGCAGGCACAGGCGCCGGGCGAGCCAGCATGGGAGAGTCCATGGGGCCCGGGGCGTCCTGGCTGGCATATTGAGTGCAGCGCGATGTCTATGCATTATCTTGGCGAGCAGATAGACATTCATGGAGGAGGTTTTGACCTGGCCTTCCCGCACCATACCTGTGAAATTGCACAGTCGGAGCACTACACCGGCAAGGCACCTTTCTCGCGTTTCTGGATGCACAGCGGCATGCTATTCCAGGATGGCGAGAAGATGAGCAAATCGCTGGGCAACCTCACACTGGTGAGCAACCTGCTGAAGGAACATAGTCCCGACACGATTCGCCTTGTGTTGCAGAGCCATCACTATCGCTATCCCTGGGAATGTACGCAGGCCGATCTGCGTGACGCAGCGGCGGCGATAACGCTTTTCGAGCGAGTGCGCGCCCTGGTGGGTCGCAATGCGGAAGGGGAAGATCTGGAGCTACGGCAGCGCTTTGAGAGATATATGGAGAATGATCTCAACTCGCCAGATACTATTCAACTGTTGCGGCAGGCTGCCGAGAGCGCGATAACTCGCGAGGATCTAAACAGTGGAGCAGAGATCTTGCGCCTGACGGGCGTGCTGGGTCTGTGTGTATAGGATAGGATAGATACTGATGCCGGCTACCTCTGGCGAGTGGCCGGCAATATTTGTTAGATTCGAGTATAGCTCCAGGACTGCATCGCTCCATCTTTAAAGGGCATGCAGCCGTGGAAGGGGCGAGAATCGTTGTCAAAGACCATCGGTAAAAATTTATAGTCGCTCGGCCAGAGCGGGAGTGTTTGCATTGAGCTGATCGGCACCCATTCCAGCGCCCCTTCATCGTTTCCACCATGGATCTCCCCACTCCAGCGATCGACCAAAAAGACGAAGCCGAACCAATCTTCTCCATGTTTGCCGAATCCTGGCCAGGAGATCGTGCCACGCAGCACCGCATGTTCCACATATAAGCCTGATTCCTCCTGGATCTCGCGTCTGAGGCCACTGACCACATCTTCATCCGGACTAAGTTTGCCACCAAGGCCGTTATACTTGCCAAAGTGCAGATCATCTGGCCGTTTGTTGCGGTGGATCATCAGGACTTGTTTGCCATCCGGGGATACAATGTATGCTAAAGTAGCTAAAATAGGCCTGTACATAATTGACTCTCTTTTCTAGCAAGTGAAACGTTGTAGTAGAAGTAAGGGAAAAATAGCGGCCCGGCTCCACCATACAGGAGCGAGATTTGGATTGTCAAGTGGATGGTAGTGAGGAGGTGAATATATTCTCCACAATAAGCCTCAAAGTATCGTATCTAAAAGTACTGTCTCCACGAAAGCGTTGGCGGATCGCGTTGATTTTTGGCAGAAGAAGCAATCCACTGGGCGTACATTGTTTTTAGCCATTCTGGGGGATCTATGAAGATAACGATAAAAAATGTGCTACCGGGCATTGCGCTGGGGCTACTGGGCGTACTTCTCTTCGCGGGATGCTCGGCACCCTGGGCACATAACAAGAGCGCCAAGCCCGGCACCAGGCCTACCGCGCAACAGTTGATCGCGGCTGCGCAGAAGAACTTTGCCAGTGTGAGTTCTTTTCATGTCATCATGCAGGTGCAGAATCCGGGGAAGGCCGAACAGGGCCAGGTACAGATTCGTAACGCCAGCGGGGATGTGCTGATGCCTGATAAAGTGAAGGCTCAGGCAACTGTCATACTCTCCGGGCAAGCGGTCACTGTTGATCTGATCAGTATAGGCGATAGCCAGTATATTACAGATCCTATCACCGGTCAGTGGCGGGTCATTAAAGGTGTTCTTGATCCTCGCACGCTCACCAATCCCAAGACTGGTATTGTTTCAGTTTTCGACAAATTGCAGAACGTCAGCCAGCCTACGCCTGACGTTGTGAATGGTGTGCAGTGCTGGCGTATCAATGGGCAGTTGGATTCAAAGCATATTGCCTTCATAACCGGCGGTGGGGCCAGTAAGATGCTGCCAACAAGTGCCTGTATTGGGCGAGCGGATGCGCTTCCTTATCAAGTGAGTGTAACAGGTCAGGCCGCACCTGGCGACAGCGATCAGACGAGTCGCATCTTTATTTTGTCCGATTACAACAAAAACGTGAATATTAGCGCACCACCATTGTAGTCCATAGACTGGATATACAAGATTTACATGCAGTGAGTTTATAAATCTATGCTATAATAGGCGCAATTATTGCGGCTAGCTTTACGCAATGCTATCTTGTGTCGTTGTATGCTATTGGGGGTCAGATGTATACATTAGAAGATGATCACGAAACATCCTCGCGTTTCAACAAGCAACAATTTAAGCTGAAGGGTGATGCGGTGGGGGGATCTGGTGAAGCTGTTGAAGCGGAGCAGCAGATGGCCTCACAGGCGGCGATGCCCAGGCAATACTCGTCGTGGCAGTTGAGCAGCGCGATTCAGAGGCTTAAGCAATTTGGGAAGGCGCAAAACAGAGAGCAAAAAAAGGCGCTGGCGGCTCTCGCCGTAGCATGTGTCGCTGTTTTTTTTACCGCGCTGGACCAGACTGTGGTAGTCACTGCACTGCCGCAAATTATCAGTGATCTGCAGGTGCCGATCACAAAGCTCGATCATGCATCATGGATTATCAGCGCTTATCTATTGGGTTTTATTGTCGTCATGCCGTTGATGGGACGAGTATCGGACATTTACGGACGGCGGCGTATCTTTTTGCTTTGCCTGCTCATTTTTGGCCTTGGCTCGGTGCTGTGCGGTCTGGCGCCGCTGCTGGGGCAGATCATGGACCTGGGATTTCTTAGCGGTCTGGGTATTGATACGTCCGCGCCGGGGTTAATCTGGCTCATCGCGGCGCGTCTCTTCCAGGCTATAGGTGGTGGGGCAGTCGTGCCCGTGGCGATGGCAGTGGCGGGTGACTTCTATGGGAGTGAGCGGCGCGGCCTGGCACTGGGTATTATCGGAGCCGTGACCGAGGCCGGAGGGGTGCTGGGGCCGCTGTATGGAGCGTTGATCGTAGAGCATCTCGGCTGGCAATGGATCTTCTATCTCAATGTGCCGCTGGTGATCGGACTGCTGGTCGCGGCCTGGAAGCTTGTGCCACGAGGGCAACACTTGCGCGAGGGGATCGATTGGCTGGGAGCGGGGCTGCTGGCCGTCGCACTGACCTGTCTCAGCCTGGGCCTGGCACAACAGGGAACTTCGCTGGGTCCATCTTCGTCGGCTGAAAATAATCCCATTGCCCTGGCGCTGGCAGTAATCTTTCTGGTAGCTTTTGTGCTCGTCGAGCGCAAGCTACGCTGGCCAGTCGTGCAGCTCGGGCTTTTTAAGCGTTTTCCTTTCAGTGCCACCTCACTGGTCAGCCTGCTAGTGGGCGCAGCCCTGATCATCGCCATGGCCGACATCCCAATCTTTGTAGACACCGTTTTGCAGGCGCC
>JAFMRP010001661.1 GCA_017354095.1 Ktedonobacteraceae bacterium | reverse complement strand
TGTTTGTGTCATAACCAAAAACCTCTATTTCTGATCATACTATCGGAGGAATGGACAGGATACCTATCCATTCATATCGTGGCGAAAACAGTTCCTCCACCCCCAGCAAGATTGGGTGGAGGTGACAACAAGAGCATCGCTGCATCCATCTAGAGGCGTCGGGCGGCGCGTGCCCCCATTCCCAGAGGACGAACGGTCGTGGTATCTTGCTCGTGTAGGCGCCGTTGCTCAGCTATGCGACGACGCTCGCGCTCTTGTGTTGCTAACTGTGGAGGTAAAAAGCGTAAGTTATTACAGGCCTCCAGTGCTTGTCTGGTGAAGGTGTCCACCGTGGCCAGGGTGACTGGGCGAATATTCTCCAAAGCCTCTCTGGCATCGGGGAGATGAATGCCCGTGTGCCCGGCACGCCGCGCAAGGAACCGTGCTTCTTTGATAATGGCTTCTAGATCTGCTGGGCTATACTTCTCGGTCATCCCTGTGATCAAATCCACGGCTTCAGGAGTGATGGTAGTGGTCTGGAGGCGGGCTTGCACGGCGATCACACTGGTACGCGCCGTAGCATCTGGGCTAAGAACGGGAAAAATCACATCAAAGCGTCCGGGACGTAACAAGGCTGGGTCGATGTGTTCGATGTGATTGGTTGCTCCGATGACGATTACCCGTCCGCGCAAGGCTTCGTCCCCCATAAATTGAAGCAGCGCGCCAAACAAGTTCCCCGCGACCGGACTACCGGAGTGCGTGCCTCGCTGAGCTAGATGCGTTTGGTCCAGCTCGTCGATGAACAAAAGCGTGGGGCAGAGCGCAACCGCCAGATCAAAGGTTGCCTGAAGATTGCGCTCTGAAGTGCCAACGATGCCTCCCAGAATGCGAGACATGCGCAGGGAAAGCGCGTTATACCCTAACTCTCTGGCCATTGCCTCCACATAGCGCGTTTTGCCCATACCAGGAGGCCCCACCAGCAAGATACCTTTCGGCACATCTTGGAGCCGTCCTTCATGGAGTGGCAGTTGTACTTCTTCGCGAGTGAAGGTAATAAGTGGCTCCATACCGCCCAGACCCGCGAAGCCTTCTGGGAGCGGGTCAAGGATGATGACTGTTTCGCTGTATTGCTGCCGGATAATCGCGTCTTTGCGCGATTTCACCAGTAGCCTGCTCACACCTACCGCTTCTTGGTGGGACTGTGGCTCCTCTTCACTCAGGGCTCCTAGCAGCAGGATATCTTCAATCTGGCGCAAGCTGAGCCCCGCCGTATTGCGGGCGAGGTCCTCTTTGGTGAGGTCTAGGAGTGTGATGGGTTCCTTTCTGCGATGATCATCCAGGTACCAGTTGATGTAAGAGCGCCGAGTGGCTTCATCTGGCAGCTTCTGCTCGATGACCTTGTAGCCGCTGTCACTGGCAACCAAGTCAGGATGGATCTCATTCAGATGGGGAGATAACAAGAGAATGGGATTATTTTGCTCGGCCAGGTGCCGATCATTGCCCCAATATTCCAAGGTCGCCAGCAATGCTAATTGCTCCTGGCCCATCATGGCTTTATTCGTAGGAGGGCACACTTTATCAGCCCCATCGATGATGATGGCTAGGCGCCCTTTCGCCTCGTTTGCGTGAAGTAAATGCTCCAGTATGGCAAT
>JAFMRP010001660.1 GCA_017354095.1 Ktedonobacteraceae bacterium | reverse complement strand
TCTGAGAGCGGCATTGGTAGTATCATTCAATACCCATGGTGGTGCGGCGCCATTTCCACATGTACCAGGTAGCAAAAGTGCGATAGGGCCGCCACAACTCGCCGCGTTCCAGCATCTCTGCGCGAGTGGGACGCGTGGGTAGCCCATATGCTTCCTTTACTCCATCCAGCAATCCCAGATCATCGACAGGCAGAACATCGGCTCTTCCCATGGCAAATATCAGCAGCATCTCGGCTGTCCAGCGGCCAATACCCTTGATGGCGATCAGTTCTGTGATGACGGCCTCATCGTCCAGTGTGAGAAGCTGTTCCAGGTTGAGCTGGCCACTGGCGACGCGCTCGGTCAGATCGCGCACATAGCGAGCCTTGGGCGTGGAGAGGCCGAGCGCGCGCAGCGCGTCTTGATCAAGGGCGATAAGCGCGTCGGGTGTGATCTCGCCCGTGGGGAGCGCGGCTTTCAGACGAGCCGTGATGGCGGCGGCGGCTCTGACAGAAATCTGTTGTGAAAGAATGGCTTCGATAAGCTGCTGAAAGAGATTTGAGTCAGGTTGTAAGGCGCATGGGCCTCCACGATCGATGGCCAGGCGCATGACAGGATCGATATCACGCAGGTAGGCAATGGCCGCGCTGGTGAGATCGGTAAAATCGGCGGTGGTCATACTCCCCACTTTCCATTATCGTTTTCCCTTATTGTACGATAAAAACAGGGAAGATGCAGCCATATGGCGGAACAACTTCCCAAAGGGATATGTTGTGGGGAGGTGAGACAAGGACTGAGCTTATGCATAGAGCGGCTATGCAGCTCTGGGGGAGTGAGGAGTGTCAGGGGTTGGATCAATCAGAGGAAGAGGGTGAGGTGTCAAAACCGGAACTGAAACCCTTCACAACCCTTCACACGGCTCCAGAGGCCGCTGCAACCCTTCACCAAACCCTTCACCACCCCTCACCACCCTTCACACCCTTCACATTTTTGTATTCCGGGCTCCAGGCAGTACAAAGCCCCTACAGATACGAGGCGAGTTTTTCCGAACACGTTTTGTGTTTTTGCACCAGATTGGGCAATGCTCCACAGCGGCTCCAGAGGGTGCTGCAGATGCGTCGCGAAGGGGCGCTGTTCTGCTTGACATAATCTTGTATAGATGGGAATATGGCTAATGTTCTAGAGAAATACATGTGAAACAGGTAAAAGAAGGAGATAGGATGCGCATACTCTTTTGTCATCCCTATTGTACTCCTCAGCTCTCCTGGGATTTGCTTGTTCCTTTGCTGGCGGGTCATGAAATTGTGGCCTGTTCTCGCGAGACTGTCGCAGAGCACCTGGAAGGAGTTGATGTTATCGTTCCTTTTGCCGCACACATCACTCGCTCCCTCATCGAGCGCGGCACCTTCCAGGTGATCCATGAGTTTGCGGTAGGGCTGGACACTGTTGATATTGAGGCCGCGACGGAGGCAGGGGTCTGGGTTGCCCATTTGCCAGGGGCCAGTACGGGCAATGCGGATTCGGTCGCCGAACTGGCTCTGCTCCATATGCTCTTGTTGTCACGACACTGGAAGGAGATGCAGGCCGCCTTTGAGGCCAAAAAGTCATCACATCCCTCTCACTCTCATGTAGGGGTAAGGCGGCCCCGGTTC
>JAFMRP010001659.1 GCA_017354095.1 Ktedonobacteraceae bacterium | reverse complement strand
AACTCGCCAGAGTATGGTTTCATGGTTTGGAACGAGGCGAAAGGTGTCTATCGCCATACGCGTTGACAACTACATTCTGTATTGCTAACCTGCCGCCCAGTTTTTAGTAACTAATACTAAGTCCAATGATTTCGTCTGTGCATATTCACTCGTCAGTCTTGACCACATACATCGTGGCAGGCAGCGTGCTGCGCGCAACGAATCCTCCTCCCGCCTTATCTGTCGCACCTCCAGCGGGCATTGCATCGTCTGGCATTCATCCGCCATGCGCGATCGTCCTGAGCTGATCTAGCCCGTTTCATGGTCCCTTCAAACTTCTCATAAATTCCACTGAAGTTTTGCATCAGATGGATGCCTGGGGCCTGTTCATTCATTCGACAGGTGAGGTACTACATGATTTCCAAATCCAAATCTTCCTCGTGGACGGCCACTGCTGCCATGTCCACATTCGTACTGTTATGGGGCAGTGCGGCCATCTTCACGCGCTGGGCGCTCGATCACAGTTCCGTGCTCGCGGTATTGATCCTGCGCTACGGCCTGGCGC
Source organism: Ktedonobacteraceae bacterium (assembly GCA_017354095.1). Taxonomy (GTDB): domain Bacteria; phylum Chloroflexota; class Ktedonobacteria; order Ktedonobacterales; family Ktedonobacteraceae; genus Bu33. The sequence goes on along the minus strand of JAFMRP010001659.1, from coordinate 1,089 downwards.
TTGGCGTCTTGCTGCTGATCGGTCTGCCAAGCCGTTGCTCGCTACCGAAGCCAGGCACACGCTGGCAAGTCGCTAGCACAGGGTTGCTGCTGATCGGCAGTTATTCGGTCTGCTACTTCCAAGCGATGGCGCATGGCGTCACGCCAGGCCTGTTGGCCACGATGCTCGGCGTGCAGCCGATCCTGACTCTGCTGCTTACCGAACGGCGCTTCTCGACCTGGCGGCTGCTGGGGCTGCTGCTGTCCCTTGCAGGGCTGATGCTGGTGGTTTATCAAAGCCTGATACGGGCCAAGCTGTCTATGCTCGGCATGGGCTTCACGTTGGGCGCGCTATTGAGCATGACCTTTGGTGCGATACTACAGAAGCGCATCCAGCAGGCGCCTGCCAACGTGTTGCCGCTTCAGTATCTCGTGACGCTGATGCTGTATCTATGCTTCGTGCCGTTCCAGCCGTTCCACTTCGAGGCCAACATTGTATTCCTGATTCCCCTGCTGTATCTGGGACTGGTGATCTCCGTCGGAGCGCAATTGCTGCTGTATCGGCTGATTCGTAGCGGCAACGTGGTCAACGTCACCAGCCTATTCTACCTGGTGCCAGTAGTCACGGTGGTCCTCGATTATCAGATTCTTGGCAACGCCATGCCCATGCCGGCGATAGCGGGGATGGTGGCGATCTTGGCTGGTCTGCTCTTGGTGTTCCGAAAGCAAACCCCGAAGGATGACTAACTAGCCAGACTGATTCACTTTTCCTAACGCAGCCGGCATAAGGTTCCGGGAGAATTTCTGAGAAAAGTTACATCTAAGCCAAAGTCACTCTGGCAAAAATTCTCCCGGAACCCCTACTCCACGGCAGGCAGCGTTCGGGATTGCGCCGCGCCTCGGCTTTGTCGCGAAGGAGCGGTAGCCAAGCCCCGGCCACATTTTTTTCTTTCACGACGCTTTCCGAAACGACACGTTAGATACAAATGGTTTTCGATTGGGCCGAATGCCGGGGAAAAAGGGGCAGATGAGTTGCAGCCACCGGCAGTGCAGCCATATATGCCAATTTTGGCATATTTCCAGTAATTGTTGTCACAAGATTGTCACAAGT
>JAFMRP010001658.1 GCA_017354095.1 Ktedonobacteraceae bacterium | reverse complement strand
TGGATGCAGTGACCAGGGGCTATTCCGTTGCGCTGGTAGAAAAAACGGATTTCGCCAGTGGTACCAGCAGTAAATCAACCAAGCTGGTGCATGGCGGTATCCGCTATCTCCCCAACTTCGATTTTGCTCTGGTGCATGAAGCCCTGGTCGAGCGGGGATTACTGCTGCAAAATGCTCCACACCTCGTCAAACCAGTGGGCTTTGTTCTGCCTATTTACAAGGGAGATCGCCATCCCGTTGGCATGCCCTTTTCCACTCCAGGCGGCATCGGGCTCAGTAGACTGCTCGACATCGGCCTCTGGATGTACGATGGCCTGGCGGGTCGACGCAATATGTTGCGGCATCACCACCTGAAACGTGAGGCAGTGCTGAATATGGCGCCAACCCTGGTGACCGAAGGGCTGAAGGAAGGCTTCATCTACTACGATGGCCAGACCAACGATGCCCGTCTGACCATGACGCTGATCCGTACCGCTGTGCGCTATGGGGCTGTGGTGGCCAATTATGCCAGTGTCACCTCTTTTGTGAAAGAGCATGGCAAAGTGAACGGAGCCGTAGTCAAAGATGCGCTGACAGGCCAGGAACTCACCGTGCATGCCCGCCATATTGTAAACGCTACTGGCGTCTACTCTGAGCAGATAGAGGAACTGACGGGCGTGGAGCCTGAGGTGCAGATTGAGCCGAGCAAAGGAGTCCATCTAGTGCTCTCGCGCGAGGATCTTCAGTTGGGAGATCATGCTATTGTCCTGCCGGAGACGGAGGATAAGCGCATTCTCTTTATCGTCCCCTGGCAATCGCGGGCTATCTTTGGCACTACTGACACAGGAACCGGTGACCTGGATCATCCACGAGCCACACAGGACGATATCAGTTATCTGCTCAAGTACCTCAACCGCTATCTCTCAATCAACATACATGAAACAGACATTGTCAGCACCTACGCAGGCTACCGGCCTCTGGTGAAGCCACGCAGTAGCAAGGTCTCCACAGCAAAATTGTCGCGCACACATGCGGTTCTGCAAAATCAGTCAGGGCTCGTCTCGATTGTGGGTGGTAAAATGACGACATATCGCCGCATGGCGCAGGATACCGTCGATGTACTGAGCCGGCGCGATAACGCGAAGCCAGTACACCCAACGATTGATCTACCACTGCTGGGCAGCGCCGGTTGGACGGCCAGGCAACCTGAGATGAAAAAGCGCGCTCTGAAACTGGGCCTGTCCGCACAGGTAGCAGAGCACCTGATGCACGCCTATGGTACTGAGGCAGAGACGGTAATGGATTTTGTAACGCAGGATACGACGCTGGGCGAGCACCTGGTCGACGAGCTACCATATATCAAAGCAGAAGTGGTTCATGCCTGCCGCAACGAGATGGCAATGAAGCCACAGGATGTGCTGGCACGCCGCACGTCAATTATACTTGAGGATCGCCAGCAAGGATCAGGTATACTTGAAACAGTGGTTGCGCTAATGGCCAGGGAGCTCGATTGGTCAGAAGCACAGCAGGAAGCTATGGCTCAATCCTATCGCGATCTCATTCAAGTCCAGATCCAACAGCGTTAAACAAGTGCAATGGCGGGGCCATATTGTTCGTTGTCATGGAGAGTAGCGAGCTGTCGCAAGGAAGTGATGC
>JAFMRP010001657.1 GCA_017354095.1 Ktedonobacteraceae bacterium | reverse complement strand
GGATACACCTGGATTGGTGGTGCCATCAGGATTGAAGTAGCGGAAACTGTTGCTCACCGGTACACCATGTCGATCACCGTAAACACCCGTCAACGAGGTCAGGATGCCGGTCGCCGTATGCGCAATGAGCGCGGTATGATCATTGGAGAGCAGCGTGCCGTTACTCTTCATAAAGTTGAGCAAGTTGGGCATCTGCTCTAAATCGGACGGCACATTGGGATCGTCACGCATGAGGTGTGTATTGTCAAACTGGATGTAGATAACGTGCTGAACATTCTTTCCTTGAGGTGTGTTAAGCTGGCAACTATTCTTGGCTGCATATGCCGTAGAAATACTCTGGGGCACAAATGACCCCACTCCCAGGAGCATCGTTAGCGCCATTGCCATCGTAAAAACACGAACGAAGCGTTGCCCCCAGATTGTTTTCAAACGACTCATTGTCCCTGCCTTTCAAAACTACGTCCTACAAATAACCTCGGACCACTCACTGTTAACATGCAATGGAGCAGCGTTAACATACAATGGAGCGGCCATTAAACAGCATTTACATACATATTCCCCTTTTCCCCGCTGTTCAATATAACATAACTATTTTAAATAATAGGTCGCTTTTGCTAAGCCCGTGTTAAATTTATATCGTCCCCTGCTTCTTAGCAGCACAGAGCATTTACACTACTATTCTCGCTATCCTTAATATTTCATCCTATATACAGGAAAACACCATAATACACAGCAATATGATAACATAGAGGAAGAAAAATACAAGGGGAAATACATGAGGGGGCTAGGGCGCATTTCTCGCGTTCCAACTCCTACAACAACCCACCCCAAACCGGCGGGAGCGATTAACCCATCTCAACATTGATCCTGGTCCAATCGTTCCCACTGCGCACAACAGCCAGCAGATATAACGTGCCACTGGCCGCGTCATAGTAGTATTTATCGCCATTGCCAGCCCTGAACTCGACCAGGCTCTTCGCGGCGCTCACGACGTATGAGTGCGCGGCATCACGATACACTGTCAACGCAGCGTGCGCGGGATAGGTAAGCTGAAGCTGCACAGTATCTCCCGCTCGCAGGTGCTGCAGGTCGATCTGCAGACTATGTGGAGCGGAGTCGCCAAAATGAATAACATAGTTCTGACCAGGAATAGCCGCCGTCTCAGCATACGAATCGCTCTGCCCCGTCAGCGTGATCATCGCCCCGTCATCACGCTCGGCGGTGAGAGGCGTGATACGCTCCCCACTATCCGCATCAAACGAGAAGTTGCCATAGCGCAGCGGACACACAAAAGCGTTCCACTCCTGGCGGAGCGTACATGCCCCTGTGGCTAGCAGCGCGCTATGAGCCGTCACATACTGGCCGGTCGCTCCCGTCAAAGAGCCATCGCTATCGTAAATCATCGCCTGCTTCCCCCCATCACGGTCGGCACTGGGAGTGAGCAGATAGACCTGGTTCGCGTTTATAAAGTGCAGTCCGGCCACAGCGTTGCGCACGTCGATCGGGGCATTATTTTCGGGATTGTAGCTCAGCGCCCCCGCTGGGCGCAGCGCATTGGAACGGAAATTGATAAAAGTCACGCGCTGAACTCCCTGAGGCCCATCATAAAAATCAAAACCCGTAACAGGCGTGTGC
>JAFMRP010001656.1 GCA_017354095.1 Ktedonobacteraceae bacterium | reverse complement strand
CTGGTGCTTCTGCCTGTGGTGGGTCCTGTGGATGCCAGCATGATGCTGGAGACAGCTCTTCCGGCGACTGAAGAGGTGATCGATCGCTTTGGTATTGCCGCGAGGAGAGCGAGGGCGGAGAAGCAGGAGAGCGCGCCGCAGCCTGCTCAAGTAAAAGAGAAGGAGGCAGCTGGCAAGGGGCAGCAGGGGACCGGAGCTGTGACCGGTGGGTTGCTGGGTGGGTTGTTAGGTGCTGCTGCGGCCTTTCTGGTTCCTGGTATTGGTCCGGTGATCGCGGGCGGTGTGCTGGTGGGATTGCTGAGCGGCGCGGCGATGGGTGGTGTCGCGGGAGGTTTTCTGGGCGCTTTTGTGGAGATGGGGGTACCTGAGGAGCAGGCGCGCTATTTTGAGCGAGAGTTCCGGGCGGGGCGTGCCATCCTGACAGTGAAGATTGAGAATCGCCGTCAGGAGCTACTGGTGCGGAATATTGTGCAGCGGCATGGAGCGGAACACATAGAGGCGCATTAATTCAGGCCAGGATATAGAGGTATCCTGGCCCGGATGAAAGTGCGGGTGCAGCTCGCCATTGAGCATAGCCCGTGGAGCTATTACACGCGGTTGGGAGTGAGGCCGTACGTCGCTTGTTCCATCAAGAAGCGTGTCACATCCTGGAGGCTCCCGGTTTCCTGGTAGATGGCCAGCTGGCGATCAGCGCCAGTGCCTTGTGGATCATCGAGGAGCGCGCGTATATAGTTTATTTCGTGACGTGTGCCCAAGTCATCGAGGACATCGTCGACAAAGTCGAGCAGATGGTGTAAGGAGTCGCGCACGCTCAGGTTGCGGTCCTGCCAGAAGTCGACAATGGTGGCATCGAGTCCGTAGCGGGCCACGCGCCACTTATTCTCCTCGATATATGCTGCGGGCAGCACGCGGGTCATCTGATTGCGCTGCAGCATCCAGGTCAGCTTAGCGATCAGTGCCTGGCAGAGGGCGGTCAGCGCCAGAGTATCCTCAAAGTTGAGAGGCATATCAAAGATGCGGAATTCCAGGGTGGGGAAGATGGGATGTGGGCGCATATCCCACCAGATGCGTTTCCCGTTGTCGATGCAGCCTGTGCGGATAAGATCCATCACGTAGCTATCGAACTCGGCGGTAGAGTTGAACGTGGGCGGGATGCCTGAGCGGGGGAAGCGTTTCCATACAATCGAGCGGTACGAGCGCAGGCCGCTGAAGCGTCCGCCCCAGAAGGGGGAATTAGAGGAGAGAGCCAGCAGATGTGGCAGCCAGGTGCGCAGCTGATTCATCAGAGGGATTGCATGTGCATGGTCGTCGATGCTGACATGGACGTGCAGGCCAAAGATAAGAATCGAGCGTCCGACGTCCTGAAACTCTTCTTCCAGTTCGGCGTAGCGCGGATTAATAGTACGTTTTTGATCTTGCCAGTGTGCAAGAGGGTGTGTACCCGCGCTGATCATGGCCAGCCCTTGTTCCTCCAGGATGCGTGCCAGTTCATTGCGCAGGTAGGACAGATTCAGCCGGGCGGCTGCGACATTAGGGCAGACTTCGGTAATGATCTCGACAGCCGACTGCAGCATCTCCGCTTTGATGTGATCTCCCAGTAAGGGAACGCCTTTATCGAGCACAGGATGAATTTTGGAA
>JAFMRP010001655.1 GCA_017354095.1 Ktedonobacteraceae bacterium | reverse complement strand
GCCGAGATCGCGCATCAGTACCTGCGCGGCTTGATGCAGGCGGAGAGACGAAACATGGAGCGCATGACAGAGGCGGTGCCGGGGGTTGACTATCAGGTGCTGCAGAATTTTCTCACCCACTCCGGCTGGGAGTTTCGCCCAGTTATGGACCGCGTGGCGCTGAAGACCAGCGAACTGATGGAAGGACCGGCCGGGACTGGCCTATGGGTAGACGAGAGTGGCTTTGCCAAGAAGGGCAACCTCTCGGTGGGAGTGGCGCGCCAGTGGAACGGGCGTTTGGGAAAGGAGGAAAACAGCCAGGTCGGAGTATTTGCGGCTCTCGGTAAAGCAGATCGAGTCGGCATTATTGATGCGCATCTATATCTGCCGCAGGTGTGGACTAACGACCCTGCTCGATGCGAGGCCGCTGGCGTTCCGAGACTCAATCGGACCCACCGGACCAAGATTGAGCTGGCCGAGCAGATGATTCGCCATGCGCGTGAGATCGGCGTGCAATTTGAGTGGGTAGGCTACGACGCCGGATACGGACACTCACTGGAGTTTCTGGAGAAGGTGCAGGATATGAAGGAGATGTTCCTTGCGGACATCCACTCAAACAGGCACATCTATCTGACGGACCCCAAGCCATATCTTCCCCCGCAAGGCCCAGGCCGAAAGCGTGTGCATCACGAGAGCAACGCCAAGTCGATCGAGGTCCGTAAGTGGATCAAGCAGCAGCCTGAGTCGCGCTGGAAGAAGGTGACGGTGCGGGAAACGACCAAGGGCGAATTGATCGCTGAAGTAATGCACGAAAGGGTATGGCTGTGGGACAAACACAGTCCGAGGGCTCACTGCTGGCACTTGATAGTCCGTCGTGAGCTCGCCTCTCCTGATACCATCAAGTACAGCGTGAGCAATGCTCCTGAGCATACGGGCGCGGCGAAGTTGGCTGAGATGCAGGGCCAACGCTATTGGATCGAGCGGGCATTTCAAGACGCCAAGAGCTACATCGGTATGGCGCAGTATCAGGCCAGAGGTTGGGACTCCTGGCATCGGCACATGGCCCTCGTCATGATGGCCGCGCACTTCATGCTTCGGACACGACTGAGGAATGCGGAGGTGTATCCGTTGCTAAGTTGCTACGACATCCAAGTCCTCCTGGCGAAGACGCTGCCTGACCGGCGCGCTGACCCTGAGGAGTTGTTCAGGCAGATGATGTTTCGACATCAACAGAGGCAGGAATCAATTGACAGCGCTTCGTCGCAGTAAAGCTAACTCTATGATTTATGCGACATTCAGCATGACTAAGTAGAACTAGCGTCTGCGGCGCTGGCAGTACTTGCCTGGCCTGCGAAGATGCCGCCAACGAGGATGACTGTCAGCACGCTACGCACAACGCGCTGCGGAGGAGTCCTGGCGGGAGGGGAGGCAGAGATCAGGAGCCTGCGCACTGCCCAGCGATGTTGCGTGCTCGGCACCGGCGCTCCGGACGGCTTGATGGCAACCGCCGAAGCCGAAAGACGTATCTGGCCGCGCAGATCCGGCGGGCACTCGGAGAGCGGGCTACCGCCTGCGACGTCCAGTGCTACAATCGCAGCATGGCACCCCGATAGCAGGCTTGGGGCCAGGCCTACAAGCATCATCAGAAACACTGAGGGC
>JAFMRP010001654.1 GCA_017354095.1 Ktedonobacteraceae bacterium | reverse complement strand
GCCCGGTATCTCCCAGCAGACGCCTCTCTCTGACCCCACACCCACCAGACGACAGCGGCGCACATTGCTCACGCTGCTCACGACGACGCTCTCCTTCCTGCTGCTCGCCGGCACAGCTGTGAGCCTGCTCTACTTTAACGGCATCTGGCCCCCGGCTTCAGCCAACATGCCCACAGCCACACCCGTTCCGGCAGCCTCGCCGTCCAGCGTCGGCCAACCGACCGTCGACTGCCCGGCTCCCGGCACTGCCCGCAAAGCGGTGATGACTTCGATCAATGTAGGCAAGACACAAAACCTGGTCTTCATTGTGAATGAGGGCACGCCCGACAACCCACACGCCGGTACCATCAAACGCCGCGATCCGGTAGCCAACATCGGCTATGAGATGAAAAAGATGGCCAATACGTATATCACTGAAGGCCAGATTTCACAGGATGGCCACTGGGTCCTCTTTATAGCCAGAACGCAGGGGCAGTATCAGCTGCGCCTGCTGCGTGTAGATGGACAGGAGCTACAAACGCTCTTCTGCACATCTGGCGAAGCTAAAATCAGCAATGCCCAGTGGTCGTTTGATATGCACTCGATCGTTTTCAACGTTGGCTCCAGTCTCCAAACCACTTACCTGCTTGATATTACCAGCGGCACCGTACAGCCACTGCTCATTCCCGATGGTACCGACAGCTATATACCTCGCGCCTGGCTCGATAACGCCCGTCTCTACCTCACGGCCCAGACTAATGCTCCCGGCACCATCCAGCACAACATTTATCTGCTCGACCTGCGCAACGGCGCGAATCAGTCAGAAGCCAGTCTGCATAGAGTCGATACGAACACTCCCATGTGTTTCGACCTCGATGACAGTTACGATCTCACACAACTGATTATGAGCACCTGCAATATGCCATACTATAGCAGCGAGTTTGGCACCGCAAAAGGACCCAGCAGCATTACGACACAGCCCACAGGAGGAGGACAACCCACCACCATCTACCAGAATGACACGATGGCGATCACGACGGTCAGGGCGGTTCGACCTGACATCCTGCTCTTTATGGTCGAAAACTTCGATGACCACCAGAGCCAGAACGGCCTGTGGCGCGTCGGCATGGATGGACAATCACTACAACAACTCGCCACCGATTCCGACCACACCCTTTCACTCTGCCAGTTCAGCCAGTTCTCCTGGTCCAATGTTTCGCGCGATGGCAAGATGTTCGCACTCCAGGGCTACAACCCCAAAACGAGAGAGTTCAAACTCTATATCGGCTCAATGGATCATAAAGGACTGAACCCGTTTGCTGGCGACGATGAGCTGAATATGCCCATCGTGGGCTGGATACAGATCTAGCCGATCAGCCATCCCTCAGGCAAAATACTGAGAGAAAATCAGGTAATCACCATCAAAAATCAGGTAGATTCTCCCACCACATGACCTTATAATGAAGTCAATAATATGACAGAGTAGATCGATCAAAGTAGCCAGGTAAACGGGCTGCCCCACTCTGCCAACAGCATCAGATCAGGAGAACCAACACTTTATTATGAAAAAGTATTTTATATTACTTCTTACGCTGCTCAGCCTCGCTACATTCCTGTTCGTGGGCTGCGATTCCTCCACCCAGACGGTCAGCAACGGCC
>JAFMRP010001653.1 GCA_017354095.1 Ktedonobacteraceae bacterium | reverse complement strand
CTGGCCACCCGCTATGGAGAGGTAGTTGTCGACCGGTTGTTTGAGGGGCGGACCAGCTTAGCCACCGCTTTCCAGCCGCTTGTTCAGGCCGCCGAACAGACTCTGGGACTGGACGAAGCCAAACGATCTCGCACATTGCTTCGCGTCGATGCCAGCGGGGGGAGTCTAGACGATGTCAATTGGGCCTTAGAGAGAGGCTATCAGATCCATTGCAAGGATTACTCGGGGCAACGCGCTCGGCGCCTGGCGGCATCCGTCATGATGTGGATCGATGATCCGGACGAACTGGGCCGACAAATCGGTTGGGTCGAGGAGCCAGCGTCGGAGTATGTGCGTGAGGTCGTGCGAATCGCGGTGCGCAAACGCAAGCCGAATGGGCAGTGGGGCATCGCGGTCTTGATCTCCACCTTGCTGCCCGCTGAGGTGTGTGAACTGAGCGGAAACTTCTCTGAGCGCGGCTTTGATCCCAAGGTGATTTTATTGGCGCATGTGCGCCTTTACGACCAGCGCGGCGGCGTGGAGACCTCGTTCAAAGGTGACAAACAGGGCTTGGGGATCGGCTTGCGCAACAAAAAACAATTTGAGGCGCAACAGATGCTCATGCTTTTGGAAAGCTTGGCTCACAATGTGGTGACCTGGGTGCAGCGGTGGCTGGCAGCACCACCTCTCGCTTGCAGCATTATGGCCCGATGCGCATGGTCCGCGATGTCTTTCATGTGAGTGGTTTTCTCCTCATGGATACGTCTTGCCAGATTCGTCACATTGTCCTCAATCAAGAGGCTCCCTTAGCGCCTCTTTTACTCGGCCCTTTGCGGGAGCTGCTTGCTCCCGCGCATGTGCTCATGCATTTAGGCCAAACGTAGCTGGGAAGCACCAGAAACCTGACCTCTCTCACGCTGAAAGGTAGGCATGCAAGGCGTGTTCTCCCGCCTGGGCAAAGACCCCATCCTGGCTGGATCGTGCGCCGCTCACCCCAATGGCTCCGACCACCTGTTCCTCGACACGTAAGAGGAGTCCACCTTCAACAGGAACCATGCCAGGTACCCCAAGGACGGCCATATTTCCCTGGTCAAGAAGCTCTTCATGAAATTTGGTTGGTCGGCGAAAATGCACGGCGTGGACGGCTTTCGCAATCGCCATATCCACACTCGCGTTGGCATTCTCATCCATCCGTTGGAAATACAACAGACGACCACTGTCGTCGACAATGGCGATAGCCACAGAACAGTCCTGTTTGAGGGCTTCGTTTTCAGCTGCTGCCGCAATCGTTTTGGCCGCAGCAAGAGTAAGTACTGGTTTGGTTGGAAGTGTGTTGGGCATTCGATCTCCATTCTTTTCTTGACATCGAGTCTCTCGCGGAGAAATGAAACCACCTGGGAGTCAACGGGCGTATCGAGGGAGAGATCTCTTCTGTTGAAAGCATATCCCATTCTCGTCTCAAGAGCAAGAGGCTTGCTTTGAATGGGGCCTTCGGCCCGAAATTGGGCGTTGAGGAAAGCATGCCGCCACTCGTGTGGGCAAAATGAAGGCTTTACGCCCAAACATGGCTCTTGGCTCAATATGGTCGAAATTGAACTTTCCGTCCTGGTCAACCAGTGCCTAAAGCAGTGTATCTCCGACAGATACACACTACAGCGCG
>JAFMRP010000452.1 GCA_017354095.1 Ktedonobacteraceae bacterium | reverse complement strand
ACACTTTTGAGAGATTATTATACTGGTGTTAGAACATGTTTGGCGCCCCTGCCAATCACAAATGCCTCAAGGCTACTTGCTCACCACAGTGCCATGCTCTGCTGTGGGCCAGGAAGAAGGAGAGTGCTCACCGCGATTTCCGAGCACCCCTGAAGTGTTGCGACCGGGTGAAGGGATGTGGGGAGGTGGGGAGGAGTCTACAAGTTCACCAAAAGCTTTGCTGGTAGCAACGCTCTTGCCCAAAAAAGTGCAGAGCAACCCAAAAAGCTCTATGCCGTCTAGTAAGGAGACAAAGACGTTACAATGGAAGCTCAAATGATCACTGATCGGCAACTGTGGAACGATTTTGTACAATCATCGGCTTGCTGCAATATTACACAATCCTACGAATGGGGCGACCTGGCCGGATATGTGGGGAAAAAAGAAGCGCTGCGTATCGGGGTCGTGGATAGCAGTGGCAAGCTTTGCGCGGCCATGCTCGTTCTTGTCGCGGACGCGCCCATCATCAAACAGAGGTATTTCTACGCGCCGCGCGGCCCGGTCATCGACGATCCTGACTCACCAGCGCTGGGCGTGCTGCTTGATTACACCAGATTCTGGGCACGTAAACAGAATGCGTTCATGTTGAAGGTAGAGCCAGGCGTGGAAGACCACAATCTGCCGTGGCTGGCCGCACTGCGGCACCATGGATTTCGTATCAATCCCCACCACGCGCATATCCGGCACGAATGGGTATTGAATATTATCCCGAGCGAAGCCTCTTTGCTCTCCCAGATGAAGCCGAAATGGCGCTATAATATTCGCCTGGCTGAACGCAAAGGGGTCACGATCCGCAGAGGCATCGGTACAGACGATCTCGACACCTTTTATGAGCTCTATACGACGACGAGTCAGCGTGATCGCTTCGTCATCAATAAAAAAGCATACTACGCTGACTTTTTGCATCTCTATGGAAAAACCGATCAAGCAATTCTCCTGCTGGCAGAGCACGAAGGAACACCGATAGCGGGAGCCGTCATGGCTCATGTTGGACCCTGGTGCTACTACATGTATGGCGCCTCCTCAAACGAGCAGCGCGAACGGATGCCCAACCACCTCATCCAGTGGACGGGAATCCAGTGGGCGAAATCCAAAGGCTGTTACTACTATAATTTTCGTGGCATTCCCGAAGTGCTGGAAGAGGGAAGAGAATTGTGGGGCGTGTATACCTTTAAGCGAGGCTTTGGCGGCTTCCCGATTCACTCGCTGGCAACCCACGATCTGGTCTATCAACCACTCATCTATGAAGTGTACAAAAATCTGCTGCACATCAAACGCCAGCGCGATGAGCACCAGCGACAAAAAATCGAGGCCAATCTTGCATTGGCACGTAGAAGAGGCTAGTGTTGCTCTTGACCCCTTGCGAACCGCCGTGGTGAGCCGCGCCTGCTAACCAGCAGCGCCAGCAGATACCAGGCGGTCGCAAGCGCCGTGATCGAGAAACTGACCGGCAGCTGGCTATCCAGAAAGGCCAGCAGCAGACCACCCCAGGTGAAAAAGAGGCTGAACAACACTGAAAGAAGCATGGCGGTAAACGGACGGCGAGCAAGCTGCTGGGCGGTCGCGGCTGGCGCGATCAACAGCGCGGTCACCAGCAGCACCCCGACCACCAGCACCGCCTCGGCCGCTGTAATACCAACCAGCACCAGAAACACGACGGAAAGCAGGCGCACCGGCACGCCGCGCGTACGAGCCACCACCGGATCAATCGAGGCAAAGAGCAGCGGGCGAAAGATCAGCGCCAGCAGCAACAGCACCACAATGCCACAGCCAAGAACAATCCAGACATCATCGCTACTGATGCTGAGCAGCGAGCCGAAAAGCATACCTGTCCCCGTACGCGCGTCTGCATTGCTCCGCTGAGCATAGAGGCTCAGAAAAAGGACCCCCAGGCCCAGCCCGAAGGAGAGCACCATACCCGTCTCCACGTCACGTCCACGCACCCGTTCGCCAAGTGCACCCAAACCCAGTGCCGAGAGCAGGGTCATGAGAAGCATGCCTAGAAACGAGCTGATACCCAGGATCGCTGCCGCCGTGGCTCCTGCGAAGCCCATATCGGTCAGCGCGTCACTGGCAAACGCCTGCGCGCGCAGAATCACAAAGTAACCCACAACCGCCGTCACAATCGCTACGATGGTGCCAGCCAGAAAGGCGTTCTGCACGAAATCTTGTTGCAGCAGATCAAACATTATATTCCCTCCAGGCATCCGAGACGGCTCCGGCATCGTCGATGCCAGGGGTAGCAAACTGCTGTGAGGTGTCCGGCGCCGCCCAGGAAAAGGAAGATACCGTTGAGGACGGAACCACAGCCACCTCCTTCGTCATCGGAGGAAAGAGCGCTTCCGCACGGCTTTCCTGCCGCCGTTTGTCTGCGCGCTGCATCCAGCGAGGCGAGAGCAGGCGCACCGGCAGATAGACGAGAAAAGAGATCGTCGCGATCAAGAAACTGACCGGCCAGGTGCCGCTGAGGGCCGCCAGCACAATCCCCAGCCAGGTATAGAGCACACCAAGCAGCATCGCGATCATCACCGCCCACGGCGGACGCTGCGTCAGGCGCACCGCTGTTGCGGCCGGCCCCACTAACAGCACAAAAACCAGCAGGACTCCGATCACCTGAATAGCAATCGAGACGCTGATCGCTACCAGCACCAGAAACACGATGGCGAGCAGACGCACCGGCACACCGCGCGCCTGTGCTACCTGCGGGTCCAGCGAGCTAAAAAGCAGCGGACGCCAGATCGCGAGCAGCACCGCGAGCGTCAGGGCTCCGGCCACGGCTGTGACCAGCACATCTTGCTGGCTGATACCGAGAATAGTCCCGAACAGGATACTGTAGACCCGCTCGGCATAGCCGGAATAGAGCGCCAGGAAGAGCATACCAAGCCCCAGGGCAAAGGTCATGATGATGCCAATCGTAATATCCCGCTTATGACTCTCCTTGCCCAGCATGGCAATACTTACTCCTGCCGCCATCGTGAAGACAAACAATCCCATCAGGGGATTCAGACCCAGGAGCACTGCGCCTGCCGCGCCCGCGAAACCAACATTGGGCAGGGCATGCCCGGCGAAGGTCAGTCCGCGCAAAATCAAAAAATAACCCATCGCCGCGGCCACTACTGCCAGGCAGGTGCCGGCCAGCAGCGCAGTCTGCAAAAACGGCAGTTCCAGAATCTCAAACATCACTCGCCTCCCCTACGCATCCGCACCCACCACAAACAAACGTCCCAGTGCACTGACCACTTCGACCGGCGACCCATAGAGCCGGCTCAATGTCGCGCTGGTAATGACCTGCTCGGGCACGCCAAGCGCGCCCTGTCCACGCGCAAGATAAAGCACGCGGTTGGCAACGTGCAACAGAGGATTAACATCGTGCGCTACCAGCAGGACCGCGACCCCGCGTGCCCGACAAACACGCTCGATCAGCGTGATCATCTCCTGCTCATGGGCGATATCGAGGCTGGCGAATGGCTCATCGAGCAACAAAAGATGGGGACGAGAGAGCAGCGCCTGGGCGATCAGGAGACGCTGCTGTTCGCCCCCGGAGAGATGACCCACGGGAGCATCGGCAAAGTTGAGCGCGTCAACTTCAAGCAGCGCCTGGTCGATCAGCGCACGGCGACGACAGTCGTGCCAGCCGGGCCCCCAGCGGTGGCCATCCAGTCCAAAGCCCACCACATCGCGTGCCCGCAGCGCCAGGTCCGTTTCGAGCACGCGATGCTGGGGAGCATAGCCAACCTCGCGATTACCTAGTCTGGGAGGACGCCCTAACACCTGCACTCGACCGGAGGCGGGTCTGAGCAAGCCCAGCAACAGCTTGAGCAGGGTGCTTTTGCCCGCACCGTTGGGGCCAAGTATCGGGATGAACTCTCCCGGAAATACCTGAAAGCTCAGATTATTCAGAATCATCCGGGTCCCAAAGCGAACGGAAACCTGTTCCAGCGCCACCACCGACACACTATGACTCCGTTTCATTGCATCCATACCTGTTCTCTCCCACCCTTACATCATTCCACTTCCACCACATTGAGAGACCGGCGTACTCCTGGCTACGAGCGCCCGGCCTGTTGCTATGATCCGCTGTGAGCAGATTGCGACAGCGCCTGTTGCAGTGCAACCAGCTGCTCAAACATCCACGCCTGGTAGTTTTTGTCGGAAGGCATCAGTTCCGTTACGCTGACGACGGGAATGTGCTGGGCCTGGGCCGTTTTCCGCAATCGCACCGTGATTGGAGTCGCCTTTTGCTGGTTATAGATCAGCACATTGACCCGCTTCTGCTTCATCTGCGTCTCCGCCGCTGCCAGCGCTTTCGCCGAGGGATCATTACCCTCATCGATGGCCTGCTGGAAAGATGACGGCGTCATGACGTGCAGCCCTAAAGCTGCGGCCTGGTACATAAAAACAGGCTCGGTAAGCGCGACCGGCGTATTGGCATACGTCGTCTGTAACTCGCTAATTTTCTGCCGCACCGGCTCAAGCGCCAGTTGGAACTGGTGCAGGTTGCTCTCATAGCTGGCGGCATTGGCGGCGTCCAACTGTTTCAAGCGCTCGGCGATCGCGCGGGCGATCACCTGCGCATTTTCAATGCTGTACCAGATGTGCTCATTCCCCGACAACTTCACAGTTGCCAGATCAAAACCCTTGAGGACAATGCGGTTGGGGCTCTGCGTACTGGCAAGCAGTTTATCCATCCAGCTATCATAACCACCACCATTGGTAATCACCAGCTTCGCCTTCGCAATCAGCGTCGCGTGCTGAACGTTCGACTCATATTCGTGCGGATCGACATTGGCATCGGACAGAATGCTGGTAACGGAGACATGAGAACCGCCAACTTGCCTGGCAATATCACCATAAAAGTTCTCGGCCGCAACCACCGGAATACTATTGCCCGGCGTCGCGGCGCTCCCATCCAACGCGCTCCCACAAGCACTCAACAACAGCACCAAAACCACAACCAGAAAGAAGTGCTCGCATCTTGTGCTTTTTCTCCCGCTCATCAACGACACTGTCGCATCCTTGTGAGAGATTCCGCAAGCCGTACCGCATGTAGGGATTGCACCATACGCGCTCATTTGAGCGGAGGTGCAGGGGGCGCCAGCCCCCTGCCTGGGGGTTCGGGGG
>JAFMRP010001652.1 GCA_017354095.1 Ktedonobacteraceae bacterium | reverse complement strand
CGAGCAGATGCCAGGAACGATTGTCCCAGGAGTCATGCAGCTTCGCCTGGAGCCTTCGAGCGAAAGCGGTCCCGATGAATGGGTACGTTCTGAAGGGGGAATGCGTCATGGGTACGGCTCCTCTCACATCCTACGAACAGGTAAAATACGGACTGGACGGGCATCGTCAGCATCTGGGCGTGCCGGTGGGAGCTTTGGCGGGGCAAGTTTCTCAGCCTCAAGAGTCGCCAAGTGTTCAGACACGATGGCTGGATGAATGTCGCCGCGTTGGCGATCCCATTGACGCGCTCGCTCACTTGCACGGATCTCTGTGCTGCGGCGGCGACGAGCAGCACCCGCTTCGTCCTGGATGCGAGCACGGACTGGCAACGAATGTTCGCTCGCGAGCTTACGCTGTTCCTCGTCGTGTTTGCGCATCGCTCTGGCTTCCCATTCACTGACTCTGCCCCCCATAAATGCCGGGCAATAGGCTTCCCCAACATATTCCCCCTCGACAAAAATATACAGAACACCCACATCCCTCCTGTCATAATATAGGTCAAACTCACGGCCCCGCAGTCGTGAGAGGAGTCCTGGACACACATACCATCGGCCCTGAAATGAGAGTCTGTTGCCACTTTGCACGCGATACCTATGATGGGGGGTCTTGCGATTGACGGCCTTCATGAGCAGCAGTTTCAGATCATCAGGCGAGCCGAGATACTGTGGCACTCCACTCTGCGCCACCGCTAACTCCCACAGCACACTGGGGCGTTGCCGTCGCAGGACGTCGAAGGCTTGCTGATAATCGTCAACGATGGCTTGATAGAAACAGCGCTCGAGTTCTTCCAAGGTCATGCCTCCCGCTTGTGCCGCTGTTTCGGCATCGTGGACGCCGTAGGACGTGCTGGGAAGTCTCTTTTCAAAACGTTCTGTCATCCATCTGAAGAGTGATTCAACCGTTCCTTTTGCGGATGGCGCATACGGTGGGGCTTGCTCCGTGATAATCCCCAAGCGATCCACGAGGACTTGCCGCGCCCGCTCAGAGGTGAAGATCTTCCCTCGATCATGGAAGATAATGGCTGGCTTGCCAAAACAAGGCCAGGAATGCTCGCACCCAGTGATGCCGACCAGGTGCTCTTTCCTTTCCAGGCTTTGCTTGACCAGGCGCATATAATCCTCCTCCTTGAGTGGCCCCAAGGCCAGGACCGCGCCAAGGATGGCAGCCGTTTTGACACACACGAGCACCGCCGCATGCACACGGCTGGCCACTGTCTCCCCAGAGGGAGTGACGACGTACAGGTCCATGGTATGCTCATCGACCTGGGTCAGCAGGGCCGGAGCCGGAATGGAGAGCGCAAATGATTCGGCAGACTCGCGTTCACGTGGAACAGATTTGGTCCCTTCGCGCATGGCCACCAGCTCCGGCTCCATCTTCAGGCGTTGCACCTCCTTGCGCACCTGAGCATAGGAGGGAAGTGTGACTGGCTTGCCTGTTTCCTCGGTCAAGCGCGTCGCCACCTGTTGCATTTCGGTATGCTCAGAGATCGCGGTCATGGACAGGCGGGTAGGAAGCAAATAGAGCCGCCGGATACACTCCTGGAAGGCCGGATGCATGGTCGTCGAGCGACGGTAACTCCCATAGGGTACGCAGGCAATGG
>JAFMRP010001651.1 GCA_017354095.1 Ktedonobacteraceae bacterium | reverse complement strand
CCGCCAGCGACCGGACAACCATATGCCGCGCAACCGCAGCCATCCTTCACACCTCCAGCCTCTACACCTCCAGCGCCCGTACTCCAGCCACCGGCCAATCCCAATCCGATACAGCGCCTGCTGATCCACCTGTTTCAACTCAACCTGGCCAGCAATCCCTGGCTGGGCGTCGGGCTGGGCGGTCTCATTCCAGCGCTGCTCGGTGCGATAGTCTTTGTCATCCTCTTTTCCATCGTTTACGCGTTCAATCCAGCCAACGCCGATGCATTTTTTGGGACACTCTCCGTTGGTAGTCCTGTGCGCGACGCCCTGCAGGCGCTGCTCCTGGCTCACGGTATCGGGCGTCTTCTCAGCGGAAGCGCCAGTGCTAACGGTGCCAGCATCACCTTCACAGCTGATATCGCTACGCCGCTGCAACTGACGCTCATTGTGCCTGCTCTGCTGCTCATATTGGGAGGGTATATAGCGGCCTCTACCGATATGCAGAGTCGCGCGCGTTCCAGCCTCTGGCGTGGCGCAGGCATCGCAGTGGCCTATACACTGCTGCTGCTCTTGTTCTCCACACAGGCTGGCGGTGATCTCACGTCCTTTCTGGGGAGCGCGCTCAGTCTGGGAACACAGGGCAGCTTTACGCTCAATATGGATAGCGGCGCATTGCTGCTCCTTGGCCTGCTCTGGGGGGTGCTTTTTGGCCTGCTGGGCGCTTCACTCAAGCTAGCGAATGGGCAGTGGCGACATTGGCTGCATACCTTTCTACGGACCAATCCTCGTCCGCAGCTGACTGGTCTCGCAACGGGAGGACTGTTCGCGGCGGGGCTGGGCCTGCTGCTGATGCTGCTAGTCACGTGGAGCACCCTGGCGGGGTCGAACCTCAACCAGTTCATCCAGGGAAATGACGCCTGCTTCTCAGGTATATCTGGCAATGTTTCCGCCGCCAGTTTTGTCCAGACGCCTTTCCTGGCCTTCCAGTTGCTGGCTTTCGCCTCGGGAGCGCCGATCGCTGCCACCGTACATAGTTCGGGCATGAAAGAGTTGACGGACAGCATTGTCGGCTCATCCTGCTCGTCCAATGGCGCTAATTCTCTCAGCCTGCTGAATGGCCATGTTCCACCTGTGATGTTTCTACTGGTACTTGTACCTTTGATCAGTCTTTTCCTGGGTGGAAGGATAAGCGCGGCCTATACGCGGACGCGGCAGCCTGGTCCGGCAGCGCTGCAAGGAGCGTTGATCGCCATTCCTTTCACCGTCGTCATGATGATTCTGGCGGCCTGCTTTACCTTGCGCTTCTCAATGGCATTCTCTGGTACCGTCCCTCTGCTCGGCAGCATACCTGACACCCGCGTTGAAGTGGCGCTGGGGGCGGGTATCATCGAGGTCATGCTCTGGTCCCTGCTCATCGGAGCCATCGGTGGAGCGCTGGGAGGGTTGTATCAAGTCAGCACCTTTGGGCATGCCGTAGATGTTTTCCTGGGTATTCTGGGCAATCTGCTCAAGGCGCCATTTCAGCCATTCATGCCGCTGCTCGACAAATTGACGGGGCGGGCCAATACAGCGAAGCGTGGTCGTACGCTCACCATCGTCTACAGCGCGGCGTTGGCAGCGCTCGTCCTGACCCTGGTGGCGATTGTCGTTGGTATGCT
>JAFMRP010001650.1 GCA_017354095.1 Ktedonobacteraceae bacterium | reverse complement strand
AAGGAGGATGGCCGTCAGGCGTGAAGGCGGTCGACACGGGCATCACGGTGAGCGTGCGAGCCGGGACCTGCGGGCAGGAACCGGGAGCGGTCGTCGGGCGCTCAGCAAAATTGAGGTGATCTTACATCTTCTAGATGTTGTTAGGTGGAAGGTTTGCTTCTTTCGGGAAGGCAAACCTTTTTTTCATATACGAAAAACGCCCATGCTGATTGATTTTCATACTCATATCTTCCCACCACATGTTTGTGCAAATCGTGAGCAATACTGTGAGCGCGATCCCTGGTTTCGTACACTCTACGGCCATGCGCGCGCGCGCATGGCAACCGCCGAAGACCTGATTGCTGAAATGGATAGCGTTGGCGTGGACTCCGCTGTGACGTTCTCATTCGGCTGGACTGATCCCGGCCTGATCGAAGAGTCGAATAGTTACGTTATCGACGCGCTGCGGCGCTACCCCGGGCGTTTATATGGCATGGCTGTACTGCAACCCACAGCCGGACAACGCGCTGTGCTTGAACTGGAGCGCTGCGCCAGAGCAGGCATGATCGGCGTTGGCGAATTGATGCCACATGGACAGGGCTATCGCCTGAGCGACATCAGCCTGCTAACCCCCATCATGGAGGTTGTCCAGCACTATGACCTGCTTGTCCTTTCGCATTGCAGCGAACCCGTCGGCCACCTGTATCCCGGCAAAGGCGATGTCACCCTCCAGGACATCATAACTTTCCTGACCGCTTTCCCCACTGTGCGCTTTATCGCCGCTCATTGGGGCGGCGGCTTACCTTTCTACTGCCTCATGCCTGAAGTCGAGCGGGTCGCGACCAATGTGTGGTATGATACAGCTGCGACAAACTATCTGTACCGCTCCACGATCTTTCCCGTGGCGGCCCGGCTGGTAGGAGCCGATCGTATTCTCTTCGCCAGCGACTATGGCCTGCTTGGCATGCAGCGCGTAATCAACCATATCAGGCAGTCGGGCCTGGATGAGACCGATCTCGCGAAAGTACTGGGAGAGAACGCCCAGGCGCTTCTCGGCCTGCCAGCTCCATCATAAAATCGAGGATTTACTGCTAATTCGAGGGTGTCTCAACTATGCGCGTGGTCTCTTTGGCAAGCAGCAGTAGCGGCAATGCACTGCTGATTGAAGCCGGTCCCCGGGGACGAACGAAACTGCTGGTCGATGCTGGTCTGAACACGAGACAATTGATCCAGCGCCTGCATTCGATAGGCGTGCGGCCTGAACAACTCCAGGGGGTGTTGGTCACTCATGAGCACAGCGACCACGTGCAGGGCCTGCCAGCTTTGATGAAGCGTTACACACTCCCAGTAATCACCGATCCCCGTACATACCAGGCCCTGCAGGAAAGTATCACCGCTGGTTTCTGGTATACAGATACCGGCAATATGCGCATGATTAAAGAAGCCGCATACGAAATCGACAACGGGCAGTCCACCACGCTCTCCACCTCCTCTTTGCCGGTTGCGACTAACGGCACTATTGAATCGCTGGCAATCGCTCTCCCCATCGGCTCACATCGTCTCATCGGCGACATTGAAGTGACTTCTTTTCCCACTTCACACGATGCGGTTGCTCCCTGTGGCTATCTCTTACGCGCTGGTGGCTGCCGCGTCTGCATCGC
>JAFMRP010000451.1 GCA_017354095.1 Ktedonobacteraceae bacterium | reverse complement strand
CCTGCGTCCTTCTCTAGCGCCGTCATTACGACTGCCTCTACGGCAGGCGGAACCGTCGGCGCCTTTCTACGCAGTGGCAATGGGGCAACAGCGAGTTGCTGGGAAAGCACCTCGGTTAGCGGGCCGTCAAAGGGGCGCTCACCGGCCAGCCATTCGTAAACGAGAATAGCGAGCGAATATTGGTCGCTGGCCGGCAGGGCCCGGCCTTGTATCTGTTCAGGTGCCATGTATGGCAGCGTGCCCGCGACACTCTGCACGCTCTGTTGTCGCATTGTCTGCACCATCAGTGCGATCCCGAAATCGCTGAGAAGGACCTCGTTCCGCCTTCCCAGCAGCATATTCTCCGGCTTCACATCGCGGTGAACTAGCTTCTCATCATGTGCGTACTGCAAGGCCTCGGCCATCTGCTTCACGTAAGAGACCACGGTGGGCAGCGCGAGACGCGTTCCCGGAGGATGACGCTGGCGGAGCGTTCCATTGGGGGCGTAGTCTAGCACAAGGTACGGCGTCCTGTCTTCCACCCCAAATTCCAGCACCCGCACAATGTTAGGATGAACAAGGCGCGCAATGGTGCGGGCCTCTCTCTGGAACCAGTCCTCCGGCTCATTCTCCACCTGCGTGTTGAGCACTTTGATCGCTGCCTGTGTGCCAAGATAGATATGCTCTCCAAGGTAGACCTGGGCAAAGGCGCCTACCCCTAAAAGACGAATGATCCGATAGTTGCCCAACTGTTGACCAATGTAATCGTCCATCTACACGCTCTCCTGAGAAATGCTCGCATCCCGCTTTCCCCGCTCAGCAAAAATAGCATATCATAAAGCTCACCAAAAAAGAATGCTCCCCGCGTCTTTCCCAATGCAATCACCCGTAACGGACCGTCGATGAAGGCGCATCAAACAAAATAGGTCATTCGACAGGTCCCCTTGAAGCGTAACAGGTGTATAGTCTAAAACAGAAACAATACATAAATTTATCCATCCGTCATCAATCGATGAGAAGAGGAGATATACAATGGCCCGCAGTCTTTATCGCTTTTTCCTGTACGCCATCTATATCGCTTTACTAAACTTTATCGCCTTTACCACCGGGCAACTACTCTACAATCTGCTGACGCAAACGCCCTTGCGGGGCAGCTATGGCCACGTCCCTTCCCCCCAAGAAATCACCCAGTCTCTCGTCTTTGCCGCCGTCTCCTGGGTGATCGCGGGCGCCCTCGCCGGGCTGTTCTACTGGCTGATCCGTAGAGACATGAGCAGCGATCCAGCCGCGAGCAACAGCGCGGTTCGCTCGTTTTTCCTTAATGTGACCGAAGGCCTGACCATCCTCAGCGTTGTCCCGGCTATCGGCTTTTCGCTGAGCGAACTGGCGAGCTCGCCCGATTTCGGCGTCGCTGGACTCCTCTCCTACGCGCTGCCATTCCTGGCTGTGGTAATCCTTCTGGAACTGGAACGGCGGCGCGGCAAGGTCACGACAGGTGGCGCCCTGTTCTGGCAGCGCTTCCACTTCTTTGGCGCGCAATGGGCACTCCTGTTCATGCTCTCCTGGTCATGGTATAGCCTCAGGCCGCTGGTCGCCGAAGTCCTGGGCCTCCGATTGGCATCTTGCAGCGGCGATCCTGCCTACTGCCCCGCCAGCAATCCCATCTGGCTGCTCCTCAGCATGCTCTGGTTTGCAGCCTCCTGGCTGCTCTACTGCCTGGCAACCAGCAAAGATACCTCGCGCCTGGTACGCCTCATCATGCATGGCGCTGGCCTGGCTTATGGCGCTGGCTTCGCGCTCGTCGGCATTTCAACTGTTATCAAACTGGCGCTGGCTCCGCTTTTCCATTACTCCCTCACCGCCAGAGACCTGTTTGGCAGTGGAGCACAGTTCGACTTTTTCTCTTCCTTAACGCTGGGCCTGCTCTGTGCCGGTGGCTATCACTGGCTCTATAGCAACGCTGCCCGACGTGGCCTGCTCGAAAAGGCCGTGGCGCGGCTCATCGAGGTTGCCATTGTGGCCATCACACTGGCGGTCACCTTCTGGTGGGGCCTGGGCTACATGCTTTACAATATGCTGCAGCAGGTAACCCACATGCCGGCAGGACCAGATAACGTGGCCTGGATTTCTGCTCTTGCTCTGCTGATTACGGGGCTAGCGTACGTTCCCCTGGATTTTTACCTCCAGCGGCGTCATGCCACAGTGCCACAGGTCGCGACCGGTCCCCGCCGTGGCTTCGTTCTCTTCGTGCTGGGTGGCGGCATCCTGGCGTTCGCGATCGGCGGTGCAACTGCCCTCTACGCCTGGGGAACAGCGCTGCTGGGTTCACCCATCGACCACTGGCAGCAGGTATCACATAGCGGGCTGGCTGCTTTCCTGGTCGGAGCAACGCTGCTCGGTATCTACCTCGTCGTAGCTATCAGAGAACACCTGATCACGCGCACTCAGAAGCAGCCCCAACCAGCGCAGCCCGCCAGGCCAGAACCACAGGACCCAGCGACACAATACATGACGCTGGAGACTATCCTGGACGAACTGCTCGCCGGACACATCACACGCGATCAGGCTGCAACGCTCATTCGCTCCCTGACCCAGACCCCGGTCGCCTGATGCCATCTCTTGCCGACCTTGTTGCCAGCGGAGATATGTAAGGCCACCCCTCGCGGGTGGCCGGCTCGTTTATCCTGTTTTTTATTGATTGAGTCTCTGAAAGATACACAAAGAGGTAAGTTATATGATGCCGCATTACAGACCGCTGTGTGATTGTTGCGGCCAGCCCGTTGACCTGGCTCGGGGCGATATCTGTCCCCGCTGCGGCTACCCGGTCCTGCCGGAAAAAGAAGAACGCTTCCTTGTGACGGCAATACAGGACCTGCGCCGGGTTGCCGATCATGGCGGAAACCTGCTCTCCGTCGGCCAGCTTTTGGGACGCTACCAGGCTCGCCTGGCAGTGCTGCGCCAGTTCACAGCAGCCGCCACTCTTCCTACCCCCGTCCTGGTCGCGCCTCCGCCACCTGCTGCGTCGATGGCTCCCGTCAGGACACCAGAAGTGCCCGCCGCAACGCTGCGCCAACCGCAGGTGCCGGTACCACCGCCTCCTGTTCCACCTCAGCCGGCTGGTCCCGTGTTCTCATTTCGCTCTTTCTTCGAAGATCAATTTATCAATATCGTTGCGTCCCTGGGCGCGTTTCTGATCCTGGTCGGCTCGCTGAGCTTTGTTGCGACTCAGACCAATCTGCTGCTCTCATTCCTGATTATGTTTGCTGTCCATGCCGTCTTTGGCGGTATCGGTATCATCGCTCGTCGCTTCCCCGGCTTCCGTATCGTTGCCGGCATCTATACGGCGATCTTTGCGCTACTGCTCCCGCTGGTGGGCTGGGCTGCCTATCGCCTGGTCGCTGCCCGGTTCTTGCCAATCTCAACGCCGTCCTTAATCGCTATTACCGCCATCTACGCTACGCTGGCCTATGCCTCACTGGCCATCTATCAGCGCTTCGTCCCCTTTGGCTTCCTGGCTGGCGTGTCCCTGATTGTCGCCGATCTGGCGACCGCCAGCTCCTGGCACCTGGCCTACTGGTGGTGGCCCGTTGCGCTTCTGCTGCTGGCCTTCCCACTGCTCGCCTCTGTCTCTGGCCGCTTCCCGGATGCTCTCGCCATCCTGCGCTCTCCTGCTCGTGCCATCATGTTCACCTGCGTGGGAGCTGGCGCGGGCGGATTGCTCCTGATCGGGTTATACACACTGCTATTCATGAACTCCACGTCTTTTGAGTTACGCCTGACCCTGGCCTCGCTCGCTCTCTTGCTCCTGGCCTGGTTCTCTCTGTTCGCCTGGTTGCGCCGCGATCACCGCTGGGCGCGGGTCCTGCCCTACTTCTTCCTGCTCAGCGTGCTGACCTGCGCGTACGCTTCCAACTTTTCCGCGCAGGGCTATGCTCTGGCCTGCGTCGCCACTGCCTGGCTCTTTCACCTGCTCGATCGCTATATCCAGCGCTCACTGCCGGTGCTGCATAGCGTGCGTGATCATCTCGTGATGCCGGCGATTGTTCTGGCACTTTGCATCCCCTGGATTGTGACACCGCTTTTGCCAGGCTGGATCATGATGGGCTCCGCTCAATCCATCCTCAGCATGAGCGGCGAAACCTTGCTCGATCTGCTTGCTCTGTTAGCTGCCTGTGTATTGTTGCTGAGTATGGCCCTGCATCGCACAGGGGGCCGCAAACTGCCTCTTGCTGGCCAGCGCGGCTGGTGCTGGCTGACCCTGCCGGCGGGCTTTCTCTTCACCTGGACGTATAGCTTGGTCGCATTACTGGTGCCGGGCCAGATTGTCTGGTGGTTCCTGGCGCTGACGCTGGCCTTTGTTGCCCTGACAGTGCTGGTACGCCGCCAGGTCAGCACTATATGGGCCAATCCGCTGGATCTGCTGGCCCTTCTGGCTTCCGGCCTGGTTCTGCTGACCGGCCTGCAATTGCGGATCGATTATCAGATCGCGCAGCTCTTCTTCCTGCTGGCGCTCTCCTATGCTATCGCGCTCTTCCAGCGCCGCCCTGCTGTGCTGCTGGTTCCCTGTATGCTCGCTCTCCTGGCCCTGCCACTGCTCTCAACTCGACCGGCAATCAGCTTCGCGCTTGGCCTGTTCCTGCCCTTCGTGGCGGCTGTGATTGAAATCCTGGTCCATCGCAATACTCCCGATGCCTCATCGGTGAAGCCGTGGTCCTGGCCCGCGCTTGGCATGGCGGTGCTGTACGTGACAATCCATATCCTGGGTGCTGGCACACCGTTTATCCCTGGTTTCTCGCTGGCGCTGGAGATTGCGGCACTGGCCCTGGCCTGGTATGGTGCGGCGGCGCTGGCTCGCAGGCGCTGGTGGCTGGTTGGTACGGTCTGCTTTAGCCTCGCGGCCCTCTTGCAGCCAGGTGACACCTTCAATGTCCTGATATGGCTGGCCCCTGCTTGCGCCCTGCTTGCCGTAGCCGTGCAGCGCTTGGTCAATCGTACCTGGGCCATGCCGCTGTACATTGTTGCGATCGTATCAGCGCTGGTAATGAGTTTCAACGCGTTTACCTACGGACATTTGCTGGTTGCGACCTGGGCTCTGCTGGCTTTCTCGGTGATCATCTATGCGCTGGGTATCGTGCAGGATGACCCGGTCCTGCTCTGGCTGGCCCCCTGTTTCGCGACCTGGTCG
>JAFMRP010000450.1 GCA_017354095.1 Ktedonobacteraceae bacterium | reverse complement strand
ACTGCAGTCCGACGCGCACGACAGCTCTTCCCGTTTCCGATTCTGGGGCTGGATACCGATAATGGTGGAGAATTTATCAATGAGTTATTGGTACGCTATGGTGAAGCCGAACAGATCACCTTCACTCGCGGACGCCCCGGGCTCAAGCACGACCAGTGTTTTGTCGAACAAAAAAACGGCGCCATCGTGCGCCAGTTCGTGGGACATGATCGCCTGGCTGGCCAACAACTCCACGAACTCTACCAAGCGTTGCACTAAGATAGTGTCAGACTCCCATCACGACGGGAGTCTGACACTATCTAGCCCTACAGTTGTAGATAGATGTCATTTTGAGAAGTATCTTGCAGGGCGAGATGGAGGGAAAGCGAGGGAAACGATGATAGATAGAGTGTCTATTCAGCTCTGCTTCTCTTTTCACGCAAGCCGACGAGTTGCGTCCTTTGTGAAGCTATGACGCCCGTCTCAAGGCTTTGCCTGAGCACGTGCAAGCTGCAGGTCAATCAGGTGAGCAGCGATCGTGGTCAGTTGAACTGCCGGAGTCGCCTCGCCGAGGAGTGAGGCAGAAGTCAGTGCACCATTGATGACCAGCAGGAGTTGATTAGCCAATTGCTCAGGATCGTGTGCACCAGCCTGCTGGCTCAGATGAAACAAGCGCCTTTGGAGCTCACGCTCGTGTTCGACTGCGCACCGATAGGCCGGATGAGAAGCCTCAGCGATTTCCGCCAGCGCATTCAAGAAAGGGCAGCCACGAAACCCTGGCTCCGTCAAGCGCTGGGCACAGGCTTCAAACCACGCCAATAACTGCTTCACAGGCTCCCCTTCATGCGCCGCGATCACCTCTTCAAACCAACGCCAATGGCGACGATCTTCCTCCTCAAGATAGGCGGCAATTAAGTCATCTTTGGTAGGAAAATGCCGATAGAGCGTCGCCTTTCCCACGCCCGATTGCTCCACAATCGTATCGACCCCAATGGCACGAATCCCCTCCCGATAAAACAAATCGCTCGCCACCTCCAACAGACGTTGACGTGCCACTGAGGGTGCTGCGGTCATCGGTTCCTGCCTTTCTTGCATGAGTCCTGTGACTTTTGAACAGAACTGTTCTGTGCTTCATCATAGCACAAGACTTCCCTTCGCGCAAGAGCGACAGAGATCGGTTCCTGCCATGGTGGGTCTCTACTTGGAGCATGCTGCCCTCTTGACACGAGACAGAACTGTATTGTATCATCTCTATGAGATACAGAACAGTTCTGTATCTCATAGGAAGACAGAAAAGAGCAACACGTTGTCAGGTGACAGCATGCGTTTCCAAACAAGGAGGAACCATCATGGATCTTGCTCATTTGGTCAGCAATCAACATCATTTTGGACGTTTTCATGAGTCAACGGAATAGGAGATATCTACCATGAACGAAGAAACGAAGAGGAAATGGCTCAAAACATTCTTGCGTGTGTATGGGGTTTTGACGTTTTTCATCTTTGGCAGCCTCTCAGTGGGGTTCCTCATCCAGATCCCCCTTATGAAGTACCCTGATGGACCGCTCAACTGGCTCATATGGGATGACGTTACCGGTCATGTGGGACCCATGTTGTTCGTGATCTACCTGGTGTGGGGAGCCTTCTTCTTCCTGGCCGCCAACAACCCACTCAAGTACCGATCCTTTCTTGATTTTACCTTGTGGGCCAATCTGGCTCATGGCGTGCTCATGGTGCCGATGGCTCTCATGGAGGGCTTCTACTCCAGCAAATTCCTCACTGACATTCCGTTCATCCTGATTCTCGCGATCGGTCTCGCATTCCTGCGGCCGAGCAGTGTTGAAGTGCCACGTGTAGCCTGAGACGCTTCAAGCAAGGTTCAAGGGACGTGGAGATCACGGTGGTCGTTTGGACGATCTAAACGACCACAGGCATGTGAAAATGGCTCGGCTCCACGGCTGCAGCCTTCATTCGGAATGACCCAACTGGTTCAACCTGTCATATTCATACAAAGGAGAGCCATGTCGAAGGCACCCGAGTTGCAACAGGAGTCGGCAATCACCGCAGCAGAGACAGAGCAATGCACCGAGAGCAACTGCCAAGAGGGAAACGTGCTTATTAGCACGTGGCCTAGTCAGCGAGAATAGGTGCGAAAAGACTCGACTCCTCAGCGATTCCTCTACGCTGACCACTCCTGTCCACCACACACTTCTGTCTGGTCAGAGCGTCTAAAGAGCGCCAACATACTTTTCTCCCTCCCTTCGGAGCAAGTGAGATTGCCCCGAAAGTGGGGGGGAGGAGAAGAGAAATTTGGTATAATCGGGCCAGGAGGGTTCAATGGGCAAATCTCAACCAACGTATACGAAGGAATTCAAGTAGCAAGCGGTTCAGCTTTTTCAAAGCAGCGGAAAGAGTAAAACGCAAATAGCGAGAGATCTTGGGATATCTGATAGTGCTTTAAACAAATGGTGTAAGGAATTTGGAGAGCGAGGCGAGGAAGCGTTCCCTGGGAAAGGGCATCAGATCCCATTAGAAGAAGAAAATGGAAGGCTCAAACGAGAAAATGAGATACTCCGGCAAGAAAGGGATATCTTAAAAAAGGCCATGAGCATCTTCGCGCAGCCCCATCTATAAAGTTTCAGTTTATCAATGAGCATCGTCATCTGTTTCCTCTCGCACGCATGTGTCAGGTATTAGAAGTGTCAGAAAATGGATACTATAACTGGCGCAATAGAGGGAAAAGTCCAAGGAAACAAGAAGATGAGAAGCTTGCAGAACGTATTGAAGATGCCTATCACCATCATCGGGGGCATTATGGAAGTCCTCGCATTCATGCAGATTTGAAGGAGGAAGGGATATGTTGTGGCAGAAAACGGGTTGCGAGACTGATGAGAGAGAAAGGGCTGAGCGCTTGCAAGAAGCAGCGGAGAGTGCGAACGACGAATAGCAATCACCCATTTCCAGTCGTACCCAATCTGCTCCAGCGCGATTTTACGGCTGATGCACCAAACAAAAAGTGGATGTCAGATATTACCTACATTCAGACGCAAGAAGGATGGTTATATCTTGCAGGAGTGATAGACGCATACTCCCGAAAAATCGTCGGGTGGTCGATGAGTGAGCATCACGATGCTGAACTGGCTCAAGCCGCACTCCAGCTCGCACTCGCTCGGCGAGAGGTGGAAAATGACCTGATCCATCACTCTGACCGAGGCAGCGAGTACGCCAGCCTGGCTTATCAAGCAGTGTTGTCTGAGCACTGTATTCAGGCAAGTATGAGTAAGAAAGGAGATTGTTATGATAACGCGATGATTGAGAGCTTTTGGGGAACATTCAAGGAAGAATGCGATGTCCCTTTCCCTTCTTTAAGCCGATATGAGGCAAAGACAGCAATCTTTGCGTATATCGAAGTCTATTATAATAGAAAACGGAGACATTCAGCATTGGGCTATCTTAGCCCTGATAATTTTGAAAGACGAGAAAAAGAAAAGAAGGGAGTGATTGACAAAGTTACAGTAGTGTGATATACTTATATCCATATTACGTGATGTTTACATCTTTACGTTACGTTCATCAGAAAAACGTTACATTCTCAACGTTTTAACGTCTCTCCTCCGACTCAACTTCCACGTTCGAGTCTCCCCCAAAAGCGGGTCAACCTCACTCCGCAGTCGCAGCCATCCACGCCAGGTTGGATGGGAGAAGTGGCAGCTTTTGCTCAAATCCTCAACCAGACGAGCATGCTCACCGCCATCACCGAGCGGGTCCGCTTCGCTCACGCCCGCATGGGAACCTACGAGTTGATCGATTTCGTGGCCGTCCTCATCGGCTACGCACTCTCTGGTGAACCAACCTTACGCGCGTTTTACGACCGTCTGATCCCGTTTGCTAACGTTGTTCATGGCCCTCTTTGCCCGTTCCCGTTTGCCCTCGCGCTCAGCCCTCTCGCGCTATCTTTCTGCCCTCGATCAGACCAGCGTGGAAAGCCTGCGAACCCTGTTCCAGGAAGACCTCCTCGCTCGCACGTCGCTTGCTGATCCTGGTGGGATCAAAGATCGGTGCGAGCAGTCCTGGCTGGTTGCCGATGTCGATAGCACCCGCAAGGTTGCTCGCCAACGCGCTCTTCCTCAGCACGAGTCGAGGCCCTCCCCGCATCGCCGTTTTGAGCAGGTGTGCGCCAAAGGCTACCAGGGGCGCAAGCGCGGAGAAGTCGTGCGTCCCCGTACGGTCGTGCTTCAAGCTCATACCCACCAGTTTCTGGGAACCTTTGGCGGGGCAGGCAATGGCGATGACAGAGGCGAACTGCTGCGTACTCTCCAGGTTCTCCTCAGTTATGCCAAGCAGGTAGCAATCCCGCCGGAAAACGTCGTGATCCGCCTGGATGGCTTGTATGGCAATGCCGCTCTGCTCTCGGATGTGCTGACCTCCGGCCTGGGGCTGATCGCACGAAGCAAGGATTACCAGTTGCTGGATCTCGCTCAGGTCCAAGCTGTGCTGGCTCAGCCACCTGCGGCCAGGTGCACGCACCCCGAAAGCCAGACCACCCGCACGCTCTTTGATTGCCCTGCCGTGCCGCTCTCGCCTGCCGGACCGCTGGTGCGCTTGATCGTGGCGAGCAGTGCGGCCACGTCAGATGCCCCCTCGGTGGGCGAGCAGCGAGCAGAGACGGTGTACGAACTCTTCGTCTCGACCCTGCCCTCGCCTGCTTTCAGCGCCAAAGATGTGCTGGATAGGTATCTGCATCGTGGTTCGTTTGAGACGGTGCTGGCGGATGAGGACGTTGAGCAGAACGCCGACCGCTGGGTGGCGCGTATCGGCTTGTGGGCAGGAGTGCTTTCAGATCCTGGCCCAATGGCTGTGGAATCTTCGCCTGGAACTCGGTCAGCATCAGGCTCCAGCAGCCGTGCGCACCACCGAATTCGCGCCTGCTCAAGCAGTCTCGCCAGTCTCTGTTGGTGAGCCAATCTCGGCCAATGAGCCGACTTCCCCCGTGGTCTATGGTCCTCCGCAGTGGGCAAAACGCTCCTTTACCGGTGGCTTTCCTGGCTCAGCGTTTACGCTGCAACCCGATGGAACGCTGCGTTGCCCCGCTGATCGCCCGCTCTACGCGCAAGAACGCCGATCTGAACACGATGGCTCTCTGCGTGTCTTGTATGCTGGACGCATCGGCTATTGCCGCGCTTGCCCC
>JAFMRP010001649.1 GCA_017354095.1 Ktedonobacteraceae bacterium | reverse complement strand
GTATCGCTCACATCGAACATGTCCAGGGTGACGCTGACTCCCTCGAGTTCGGCGAATTCAGTACAGTGCTGCTCCAACGCCGCCGCCAGTCCGACATGCTCCAGCGCAGGAGAGTGCAGTTCATGGGAGATCTGGCGGATATGTTCGTAGAGACCGGTCGTCCTCTGCTCCAGCTTGGCGATCTGATTGCGAACTGGTTCGCTGGCGCTGGCGAGCTGCCGGCTGAGGTTGCCGATCGTGATGGCCAGCGAGACGACTCTCTGGTTCAAATCATCATGCAATTCGCGCGCGATATGCTTGCGCTCCTCTTCCTGCGACACGATGAGTCTGCCCGCCAGATCGCGTATTCGCTCGTAGCTTTCGCGCAGCGCATCTTCGCTTTTGCGCAGCGCCTCTTCCGCGGCTTTGCGCTGAGTTATATCGAGGCTGACTCCTAGCATGCGCAGAGGTTTACCATCCGGGCCGCATACCGCATTGCCCTTGCTCAATACCCAGCGCACCTGCCCGTCCGGATGAATGATGCGGTTTTCGACCTCATAAAACTTTCCTTCCTGGGATGCCTGCCTGATCACCTGCAGCACATAATCCCGGTCAGCGGGATGAATTCTGTCGACCACTTTGTTGGAGGTAATATCATCTGCGGGATCGAGGCCAAATATATTCAGCAACTCATCCGACCAGGTGTATTCGCCGGTGAGAATATTCCATTCCCAGGTGCCCATTTGAGCCGCGCTCAAGGCCAGCTTGAGCCGTTCTTCATTCTGGCGCAGCGCCTCTTCAACCAGCTCCCGCTGCATGCCCACGGCGAACTGGGGAATTCCGACTCCCTGACGCTGGATCGCCAGTTCCCGCTGCAGATCGGCTATCTGCCTCTGAAGTTCTTCCAGCTTTTCCTGTTCTGCCCGTTCACAGACCGACACAACTTCCTCACGTTCGATGGAAACGTTTTTCGAATGGTGAGGCTCAAACTATCTCTTCCCAACGGGGCAAACGAAAGACTACGTTCGAGCGTCGTCTACAGCCATTGAATAGGCCGGTATATAATATTTTTTTAAATTATCTCTTGTTGGGGTTCCTACTAATTCTTTTGAACAAGGCCGGCCATACTTCTATCTACCACCCTGAGGAGCTGGCCATCTCGGCTAATTGCTTTATTCCATTTTGTTTATTGATTCTCATAAATTCTACCAGATGCGTTGCTGCATGGACAAGTCATTGGAGAGCGGGGGAGTGGGGTAGCGTTGGAACGAAATTTAAAATTTACTTTATAATATTTACATTATATCAAGCTCCCACTCTCCTGCTCCCCCACTCGCCCCGCTCTCAAATTTGGATGGATTCATGCAAATAAGGTAGACTGTTTTCGTTCGATATCTCAGGGGGACCACGGGCGTTGAGTATGAAACTTAAAATCTTTCGACTATTACTGGCGGCCCTATTGTTTGCTGCATTATCTCCCGCGGGTTGGGCACAAGATGATCTCGCGCGCGCAGAGCATCATTACAAGCTGGGGCGTAAGCTCTACCGCAAGGGAGAGACGGAGCGAGCGATCGAAGAGCTTTACACGGCTCTCAGCGTTGAGGAGACGTATTACGAGGCGCAATTGCTGCTGGCTCGTTCGCTGATCGATGTGCGTCGTCCG
>JAFMRP010000449.1 GCA_017354095.1 Ktedonobacteraceae bacterium | reverse complement strand
TATTCGATAGCCAGCGAGATATGCTGATTCGACTGGCGCAGAGTGGACGCAGGTCGGAGCGTGTTATGTGCCAGCACATTCCTGCCGGGGGGCTTTTCGCTGGAGCGCTGGCGGAGCAGCAGCCGTTACATATCTCCTGGCGAGATCCTGGAGTGCTGCCAGAGGAGCGTAAGTGGCTCTGGCCGGGAGGTTATGCTAGGCTCTACACGTTACGTGCGAGCAGCCGGCCAGGGGAGCATAGTGGTATTCTGCTGCTCAGTTACCGTATGGAGGAAGAAGGCGTACCCAGGGTAAAAAAGGTGAACGAAAGTGAAGTGTTGATCTGCAGCACACTGCTCACCTCTTACCTCACACGCAGCCCGGCCAATCTATTTGTTCTCCATGGTGGCTTACGGCTACCCGCCACCGCTGATGGGCAACACCATACCGGGAGAGGCGAAATGGGGCGCGACCTGGCGGCCCTGGAACGAGCATTGCTTGAACGCGAGCGCAAGCGTATTGCGCGCGACCTGCATGATGGCGTAGCGCAGCGCCTGGCGCATGCGCTACAGAGATTGGAGATGGTGGAACGATTGCTGGAAAGGCAACAGGTCAAAGAGGCAGGTGTTGAAGTTTCACAGGCGCGGTTGCACCTGGCAGATAGTCTGCACGAACTGCGTCACTGTATCAACTCACCGCAGCCGCTGCAGCTAGCGGAACAATCGCTGGCGGCAGCGCTGCGTGCCCTGTTGGACGAGCAGCGGCAAGCGCATCCAGCCACAATCATCTTCAGCGATATTGATGAGACATTGCCTGTACCACTGATCCTGGAGACCCCTATCTTTCGTTTTATCCAGGAAGCATTAACCAACGTTAACAGGCATGCGCTGGCTACGCAGGTGCATGTGCGGTTGTGTGCTAGCGGTGGGCTGCTGGTGGTAGAAGTGAGTGATAATGGGATAAGTTTCGCCGGAGCAGCCGAGGTGCGCGAGGGGCACAACGGTCTGCGGGGCATGCGCGAGCGTGTGCAGGAGGCTGGTGGTATCTGGGAGTTACAGAATCGTCCGGGGCAGGGAACGTGCGTCAAGGTCTGTTTTCCCTTGCAGGTTTATCCTGCCGTGCTCACAGAACGTGAGCGTGATGTTTTGCGGCTGCTGGCGGAGGGGCTGACCAATCGTAAGATCGCCGAACGGCTCTCGATCAGTTGTGACACGGTGAAATCGCATGTGCATCACATCATGCGCAAGATGTGCGTGCATGACCGGACGCAGGCAGCGGTGCAGGCCACGCGACAGGGGTTATTGTAGTGGTACAGGTGTGTTAGAGTTCTTCATAAGGAAGCAGGCCATGCCGCAGCGCAAAGATGGCCACCTGTGTACGATCACGCAGATGGAGTTTCTGAAAGATCACCGAGAGATAGTTCTTCACCGTCTTTTCAGAGTAAGAGAGCCGATCTGCAATCTCTTTATTGCTCATGCCTGCAGCTACATAGCGTACAATCTCGATCTCTTTCTCTGAAAGTTCTTCAGTATTCTGGGTATTGCCTTCCGAGAGGCGGCGTAGCTCTCCCACGATAGCTTCTGTCATGCCTGGTGCAACATACATGCCGCCGCTCGCGACCGTGCGGATGGCGTGTGCCACCTCTTTTACCGAAGCTGTTTTGAGCAGGTAGCCACGCGCGCCATTTTTGAGAGCCTGCAGCATCTGTTGTTGCTGGCAGTACATGGTTAACATAATTACGGAGACAGAGGGATATTCTGTAGTGATCTGTCGTGTTACGGCCACGCCATCCACCACCGGCATATGGATATCCATCAGGACCACGTCGGGCTGTAGTAGTCGTACCTTGCGCAGAGCCTCAAAACCATTTTCCGCCTCGTCATCGACGCGAATATCGTGCTCCAGTGAGAAGAGATGGCGCAGGCCTTCGCGAATCAGCGCATGGTCATCCACCAGCAGCACACTGATAGTGTCGGTGGAGACATTGGCAGTGCGATCAAATAGAGCGGAGCCATGTTGTTCTGATTGTGCGGCCAACGAAGCAGTGACTGTGGTATACTGGCCGTGGTTTCTTTGTGCGTGTCGCATAACAACTCCTTTCCCTGACGGGTAAAAGGGGAAAAGAAGTTTTTTCGGGGACCATCCGTCGCGCCTTCGGGCCAACTACGCAGTGGCGAGAAGGGGGGAACAGGAGGGGCCCCACACCCCTGTATCTAGTATAGCAAGCGAGCGAATTGACACATCGCCCAGGTGGGTGATTTTCTTGCAATCAGTATTAGTATAAGCACGAGTTGAAAGGATTATTTTTCAATTTATGAGCTTGAGAGAGTCCCACATCCTCGCAGAGGCACAGGAGGAGGTGCAACGTCGTTTCAGCGGCGTAGATGACCTGGCACATGGCTGGGAGCATGTGCAGCGCGTGTATCAACTGGCGCTGTATATCGCGGAGAAGGAGGGAGCAGACAGGTTTATCGTTGGTATGGCGGCGCTGCTGCATGATCTGGGGCGGGCCGCAGTGGAAGGGCAGCGGGGTGGGTCGCACGCGCATCACGCTGACCTCTCGGTGGAGCTGGCTAGGGAACTGTTGTGTGGTTATGGAGTGGCGGAGGAGCAGCGGGAGGCGATTCTCCATGCTATTATTGCGCACAGTTTCAGCCGGGGGGTTGAGCCGCGCACATTGGAGGCCATGGTAGTGCGTGATGCCGATCGGCTCGACGGGTTAGGCGCGATTGGTGTATTGCGTTGGGCGCAGACCGGGATGGTCAGGCGCGGTGCGGAGACACGCTCTTATCATCCTGAGGA
This sequence comes from Ktedonobacteraceae bacterium, assembly GCA_017354095.1. Taxonomy (GTDB): domain Bacteria; phylum Chloroflexota; class Ktedonobacteria; order Ktedonobacterales; family Ktedonobacteraceae; genus Bu33. Next base: position 2,385 of record JAFMRP010000449.1, on the reverse strand, counting down.
TCCTTTCGCGGAGCGCCACGAGCCGGACGACCGGCGCTATATGCTCGATCATTTCTATTGCAAGCTGCTCAAGCTGGGTGAAACGATGGCAACTGAGAGCGGGCGTATGCTGGCGAAGCGGCGCACGGGCTTTATGCAGACGTATCTGGACGAGCTCAAGCACGAGCTAGAGCCGGTATAGGTTCAGAGACAGAGAAAAAATAATGGCCCTGGATCTCCAGGGCCATTGTGATAAGTCCGTTCTACCATTTGATATGCATCAGTTCGGGAAAAGGATCAATCCCTTCAGTAACACCATAGGGCGCGGGACAGAACTGTTTTGCCCTATAGCATTGCGTACAGACCCGGCGAGCCGTACGTGAAGTGCTGTTTGAATCGAGCACTTCTTTCAGAGCCGTACTGGGTCTTCCACAAACCGCACATTTTTTTAATAATTTTTTCATAATAGCGAATACACTCCCTCCCAACGAGTGACATCCATACACAAACCCGACAATAATAATTACGTAGTATACCACAACTGTAAACCTTTGTCTCGCTATGCATAGTTTTCTGGGTGGGGATCATCGCTCGCGGAGGCTTTGTGGGAGCGGTGTATTTTGAATTGAGGAAGGTTCACGCTTTTTTCAGCAGTAGTTTGCGCAGTCGGGACCAGGCAAATCGGCTGGTGATCCAGAGCTGCATGCCGTGTAAGAAGAGGTCTTGATCTTGCTGGAAAGTGGGGCCATGGTAGCGGCACTTCACGCCAAGCTGGTGAGTCTGGGGATGCAGTTCGATTGCTTCAACGGTGATGGTGTGGGGAGCCATCCGCCGGATGGCTCCCGCGACGAGGCTGGCGTCTATTTCATTCACGGGGTGGTGCTCCTGCTTTCTCGCATAGCGATACTGATTGTCAGCAGAAAAAGAGAGAACGCGGGACAAACAAGTGGCAAGATCATGGGCTGGTGTTTACTGGTTCAAGCGAGCCTTGATCGTTTCCAGTTGCTGTACATGCTGGCGTTCGTGTATGGGCAGCACATTGACGGCCTGATAAAACTTCAACTGGCCCCATTCTTCGTGGCGCAGGGGTCGTTCCCAGGCCTCGGGAGGTAGTTGGGAGAGGAAGGCAAAGAGGGTGGTACGTTGTGACTCCATCATTGCCAGCACAGCCTGCAGCGAGGTGGTTTGAGCCAGTTCGGTCAGGCGTGGCGCTTCGATCCCAATATTCATGATCAGGGGATTGTCTTCATTTTGCACGCGCTGAAACTGTTCTAAGGCCAGTTTCTCGGCGATAGCAATATGCAAGGCCAGCTGCAGGGGTGTCCATTGTTCGCCTGGAGCAAGTTGTTGCAATTCGTTGTCATCGAAGTCGGCCAGCCGGGCCAAAAATTCGATGCGAGCGGCAACCAGCTTGCGTCGTACCTTCTCAAAGGAGCCCTCGGCCATAACGTCCTCCTCCTCTCCTGGCTGATGTTCGCCAGTGCTGGTATTACTCCTGACCTTTTACCAGGCGATCATACAGGGTATCTAATTCTTCCTGATTATTAAAATGCAGAACCAGAGTTCCCTTGCCTTTTTTATTGCACTTCAGATCGACTTTGACGCACAGGGCTTCGCGAAAATGGGATTCCCACTCATCCAGTTCGGGTGAACGATGTGGGGGGGCAGTGATTTCTTGAATGGCGGCCTCAACATTTTCGGAGCCTTTAATGCGTGCCGCCAGTTCTTCAGCCTGGCGTACTGTGAGGCCCATGGCGATGATCTTTTCCATCGCCATAATCTGATCCTCCTCGCGAGTGATGCCAATCAGCACGCGTGCATGTCCTTCGCTAAAGCATTCAGACTGATTGATTAAGGCGTCACGCACTTTAGGGGCCAGTTGCAGGAGGCGTAGTGAATTACTGATAGTGGAGCGATCCTTGCCCACCTGTTTAGCAACCATATCCTGAGTCAGGTTAAAATCCTGAGTCAGGGCCTGGTAAGCCAGCGCTTCTTCGATGGGGTTGAGGTCGGCGCGCTGGATATTCTCGATCAGGGCCAGTTCCAGCATCTGTCGTGCATTGACATCTTTGATTACCGCCGGTACTTTTGTCAGGCCAGCCAGGCGAGCCGCTCGCCAGCGGCGTTCGCCGGCAATGATCTGATACTGCACCCCGGTAGTAGCTGCTGGTTCGACGGGTTCATCGGAGAACCAGGCATCGGCGGATCTTTTATTTTCCTTGAGCGCGCTATCCAGGTGTGTTACCACAATAGGTTGTAGCAGGCCATGTTCTTTGATGGAGGAGCTCAATTCGAGGAGCTTTGGATCATTCTCGCTGAAAGGCCGGCGTGGCTGGCGAGGATTAGGAATAATGCTATCGATGGATAGATGTGGGATAGCCTCTTCATCGTGGGAGGGCGTGGATG
>JAFMRP010000045.1 GCA_017354095.1 Ktedonobacteraceae bacterium | reverse complement strand
GTGGCGTGATCAACGTAATATGCTAAATGAGCGGCGGCGAGCTCTCTCGCAGCAACTGGAACTACCCGGACACAGAGGAAGTGCCAGGAGGGGAATTTCACATCTGCGCGAGGAGAATCGCTGGTTGCGCTTTGAGCTACAGAAGCATCGCGACGCAGTGCAACAATTGCTGCAGGAGTATAGCCATTTCCAGGTTGAGGTAGAGAAAGAGATAGCGGTCATTCATAATGGCTATAAACAGGAGATCGAACAGCATCAGAGCCATTTTCGAGTGCTAATGGAGGAGCGCAATCGCATTCAAGAATCCTATATCCAGGCGGAAGAGCGCCTACAAGATCTATATCAGGTATTCGAGGAAGCTGCTGCTCAAGAAGCGCGTAAACAACTGAACGAGGCACTACAGGCTCTTGAAGCCTCACCTGATAAGGTGCCTCCTCTGCTGCAGGAGATTGTCAGTGTGCTGGATGCTCGTGCTCGCCAGGTTGAAGATAAGCACTTGGTTGAAGCGCTTTTCCTGAAGCACGAGGTGCAGGCACTGGCTGAGCAGGCGCGTATCTCGCGGCAAGAACTGGAGGCCGAGCGGAGGCAGCTGGCAGCCATTCAATTGAGCGCGCGCCAGCAGGCGGAACTGCGGCAGAAGACGCTCTATTCTCGTATTCGTGCGCGCTGGCGTGTTGCATCGGTCTCTATGTCAGTAGGACTGCTTGCTTTGCTGGTGGTACTACAATATGCCTTCCTCGCGCTGTTTCACGTTGCAATACCTGCTCCTGTCTCACTCTCAATCCTGGCGCCGATTATGCTTTGTATCCTGCTGGCAGTCGTGTTCTCGCAGCCATTGACGATGGTGAAACAGCTCTATGCGGGAGCACCGCATAAAAAGAAGATGCGCAAAGAGCATTAATTCTGGATTTCAGTCGCAATAAGGCGCACCTGGGTTTGCACCCAGGTGCGTTCGACAATAGCCGCGGTCGCTAAACCAGGATGCTACTGGCGATGGGGATTCTGGTTGGGGCTCTGGGTCCTCTCTGGCTGCTGGCCGGGGCGGGTGGCCTCAACTTTTTCGCGCTGCTGGCCAGGTTTGAGCGGCGTCTGTTTTTGCTGCTCCTGCCTTTTTTCCTGCTTGCGAATATCTTTATACTGATCGCTCATGAGTTGTTTACTCCTTGTTTTCGGCTGAAAATACGTCTCATGCGGCGATGGATGAGACGAACCTCATTTCACAATGAGCGCCGTCACGAATCACTGACGGTACGATGATTACACCCTTCATTGGACCCGTTCCATCACGGCCAGCGCTTGTTCAAACCAGCGAGCTTGCAGGCTGCTTATTCAAACGATTGCCAGACCTGATTCGAGATCGGCGTCTCTGTTAACAATCTATCAGGCAGGCAAACTTATATATTTGAGAGCGCAAATCGATGAGGGTAAATATATCTTTGAGCCCTGTTCTGGGGAAGTGCATTGTTCTTGTAGGGGAATGTGCCTGATTCGAACTCAGCAAACTTTTATAGCGGTTGCTTGATCCAGCGCTCACATAAGAGCATGGAGAGCGGGAGGTAATAGAATAGATCTAGAAAAATATCGATGTCTCCTCTTCAGGCAGAGGAAACATCGATAAAGCAGCAGCGTCTAGGCGAGCAGAGCCTCCATCTGTGATAGGTGTTCCTCAAAGAGCTGGAATGCCTGCTCGATTGGCTGCGGTGTTGTCATATCGACACCGGCCCCCTTCAGCAGATCGATGCTGTATTTGGACGAGCCGGAGCTGAGAAAGTTCAAGTAGCGCTCGACTGCCGGCTTCCCCTCGTGCAGAATCTGGCTCACCAGAGAGGCAGCGGCAGAGATGCCAGTCGCGTACTGGTAGACGTAGAAGTTGTAATAGAAGTGAGGGATACGTGCCCACTCGATGCCGATCAGATCATCGATCATGGTTTCCGCTCCGTAGTAGCGTGCGTTGAGTTCGGCATACGTCGCGGAAAGAGCGTCGGGAGTCAGCGGCTCACCCTCTTCGGCCTTACCATGAATCAACTGTTCAAATTCCGCGAACATCGTCTGGCGGAAAAGTGTGCCGCGGATATCTTCCAGCGACTGGTTGAGAATAGCCAGGCGCACCGCCCGATCCTGCGTGTGTTTCAGCAGATATTCGGTCAGTAGCCCCTCGTTGAGCGTCGATGCCACCTCAGCTACAAAGATGGTGTAGTCACCATATTGATAGGGCTGGCGCGTTCGCGTGAAGTGAGAGTGTAAAGAATGGCCCAGTTCGTGCGCCAGCGTGTACAGGCTGTCGCGCTTGTTCTGCCAGTTCATGAGAATGAACGGGTGCGTGCCATAGCAGCCTCCACTGTAAGCGCCGCTGCGCTTGCCTGTGTTCTCGAAAACGTCAATCCAGCGCTGGGTAAAGGCCTTCTGCAGGATTGAGGTGTAGTCCTTGCCCAGTGGGGCGAGCGCTTCTAGCAGGATTTCGTGCGCCTGCTGATAGCTGATGTCGTCGTTTATCTCCTCAACTATTGGCACATAGAGATCATACATGTGCATCTCGTCAAGCTGTAGGATACGTTTGCGCAGCTTCAGGTAGCGATTGAGAAGCGGAATGTGCTTATGCACTGTTGTGATCAAATTGTCATAGACGCTGATCGGAATGTTATGGCGGGCCAGGGCGCGCTCACGGCAAGTATTGTAGTTGCGCTGCTTTGTGTAGAAAAGATCAACTTTGACTTGCGCTGAGAGGGTGGCTGCGATGGTGTTGCGCTGCTTGAGGAAGGTGTTGTGCATAGCCTCGAACGCATCTTTTCGCACACGCCTGTTTGTGCTGCGCATATAGGTCAGGTAGTTGCCCTGGGTGAGCTCAACCTCTTCGTCTTGCTCATTTTTAATGGAAGGCAACTTGAGGTCTGCGTTATCAATCATCGAGAAGATACTATCTGGCGCGTCGCTGATTTCTCCTGTGGCTGCCAGAACCGCCTCGATCTCGGCTGAGCGCACATGAGGACGTTGGCGCCGTAGATCATCGAGTTGATGTTTATAGATCGCCAATCCTGATATCTGTGCCTCATACTGATCCAGCACATCCTGTGGCAGCGCCAGGATCTCTGGCTCAATATAGGATGCTGCGGTAGAGGTGCGCACATAAAGCTGCATTGCGCGGTCTGCCATGCCCTGATACAGGCTGTTTGTCGTATCCTCGTCTTTGCTCATTGAGGTATAGACATAGAGCCGTTCCAGGCGCTCAGTGATCTCGTCACGCTTGCTCAATACAGCGAGCAGCGCATCGCCGCTCTTTGCCAGTGTGCCTTTGAGCGCTTCCAACTCAGGCACAAGGCCCTGCAAGGCCTGGAATTCTCGTTCCCAATCTTCGTTGCTGGCGAAGATGCTCTTCAGATCCCAGGTATATTCTGTAGGGATATCTTCCCGTTTTTTGTATGTCAGCAATGTAATTACAACCTTTCTGCCTGTTTTATAGCAAACAGGGGAGCATTTCAGCTCCCCCGCCGTAGCTGGTGTTTTTAGCCGGTAACTTCCGGCTCTGTGAGGAGATCGTCGCGGTCGCCCCATTTGGCCAGGAAGCGATAAAAGTTGCGTTTGGTCAGGCGCGTGCGTTCCGCGTCGCTCAGGCGCGACTCCTGTGTATCGGCGTGGTTGACGAGTGGCAGGTGCGGCGTAACGACGTTGCGTGCTCCCTGGTCTAATAGCGCGAAGTTGAAGTCGATGTCCATGTAACGAGCGAAGCGGTAACGCTCATCAAGTAGTCCTGTTTTCTTCAGCCAATCGCGCCGGAAGGCCATACACTGGCAATCAATCGCCTCCACCTCCCGCTGCTGGCTCTCGTTAAAGTGGCGCAGGTTGTCAGTGCTCAGTCCGCGCTGACCGGTAGCGCCAATCTGCTGCTCCTGTAAGGTGTTTTCCAGTGGCGTGAAGATATTGCCTGTGAGCTCGATCGCGGGGTCAAGCAACAGAATATAGCGGCCCCGGCTCTGCTTCATGCCCACGTTATAAGCTTCTGCCGCTCCCATTGGACGCGTAGCGCTCAGGAGGTGCAGGCGTGGTTCGTGCGCTTTGCGCTCTTCTGCCCAGGTGCCGAGGTCGTCCTGTGAAGCATTATCGATCAGGATGATCTCCAGGTTCGTGCTGTCCGCATGGCGCAGCACGCTTTCGACGCAGCGCTGTACCTGTTCGAGATTGTTCCGACCCAGGATATTGACCGAGTAGGTGCAGCTATCTGCCTCATCAAGCAGTGAGGGCAGCAGGCGGGTCAAACGATAGAGATGTCCATCGACGGCGACGCCAGGCATGGTTGCCAGGTGGGCTCCGCGAGGATTATCTTTGACCCGGTAGCCAGCCTCCTCGATCTGCCGCTTCAGCAGGTCGGCGCGATCATACTGGCCACGCCGGCGCAATTGATCGCGTTGATGGGAGAGGGCCAGGATTTCATCAGGAATGCTGGGACGATATGGGTGGGTAGTCATGGTAGTAGTCCTTCCTTCGCTACGTGTACTCTGTCCACACAACCTTTGACTGATGTAAAGAACCAGTGAGCGGGATCTTTATTTTCGGAAGCGGCATGTCCCTGCCGGTTCTCAACGGATAAGAGCCGGCAAGCCCGTGGCGGCGCTCAAAGCTTACCAGCCAAGCGCCAGGCCGTCGCAGCGTGGATCTGCCGCTCCCTCAAACACTCCTGTCTCTGGATTGATAACTATTGCTTGTGCATGGCCCATGCTATCCTCAAACGGGCCATGGGTAAAGATGTGATGCTCAAGCCGGCCCAATCCAAGCCGTGCCTCATCACTGAAACGGCTCTCTAGAATCACGGCTTCAGTGATCGTCGGGTCCAGGTCAGCAGTGTTCTGTCCCCGGATCGCTTGTGGCGCCTCATTGCTGCTCAGACGGAAGTGACCACTGTGCCAGCGGGGAGCGCTGATGGCTTGCTGCACGTTGAATCCGAAATCGAGCATCGCTGAGAGAATCTGCACATGAATCTGCGGCTGTGCGTCTCCTCCCATTGTGCCTATTGCCATATAGGGACGGCCATCGCGTAGCACCATGGCAGGTGACAGCGTGTGCATGGTACGTTTGCCAGGCTGCAGGTAATTGACGTGACGCGGGTCAAGCGAAAAATACGAGCCGCGATTGTGCAGTAGCACTCCTGTATCGCCACCAACAATCCCGCTGCCAAAGCTATGGTAGAGACTCTGGATGAGGGAAACCACATTGCCCTCGCGATCCGCCGTGCAGAGATACATCGTATCGCCATCGCGGGTGAGACCGCTCTCCACGTGTTGTGCAGCATGTTGTGGATCGATGCGTGAGCGCAATTGTGCCGCGTAATCCTTGCTAAGCAGCTGCTCAACTGGCACCTGCACAAAATCCGGGTCGGAGATGTAGCGGTCCCGGTCGGCGTAAGCGAGCTTTTTTGCCTCCAGCAGAAGGTGTAAATAGCTATCTGTCTGATAGCCGAGCGAAGTGAGGTCGTAGCCTTCGAGAATATTGAGCATTTCCAGTGCGGTCATGCCTTGCGAATTGGGCGGAAATTCATAGATCTCATAGCCGCGATAGGTCGTTGAAATTGGTGTAACCCAATCAGAGCGATGGTGGTCCATATCCTCCATGCTCAGCACCCCTCCACACTGCTGCACATAGTCGGTAATCGAGCGAGCCAGGGGGCCGCGGTAGAAAGCATCGTGCCCTTCCCGGGCCAGCATCTTGTAGGTGTTAGCCAGCTGCGGCTGGCGCAGGATCTCTCCAGTGTGTAGAGGACGGTCACCTCTCAGAAAGATTGCGGTGCTGCTGCTCCATGGGCCCAGGACGCTTGCCGCTGCCGTACTCAATCCGTCGCTCAATTTGGGGCTGACTGGCATCCCATCTTCTGCGAGGGTAATGGCAGGTGCCAGCACGGTTTCTAGAGATAGCGAACCGAAGCGTTCCATCACGGTGAACCAGCCGTCAACTGCTCCTGGCACGTTGATGGAGAGTGGGCCATACAAAGGAATTTCTGACAGGTCGCGAGCTGCGAACAATGCCGGAGTCATGCCTAGTGGGGCACGACCGCTGCCGTTAAGCGCGTGCAGTTTCTGTGATTTAGCGTCCCAGATAAGTAAAAAGATGTCGCCTCCTGCTGAGCACATAGAGGGGTAGACGACTGTCATGGCTGCATTCGCGGCGATAGCCGCATCAATGGCGTTGCCGCCTCGGGTGAGCATTTGCAGGCCTGCTTGCGTGGCGAGGTAGTGCGCTGTGGCAACCATTCCCCGTGTACTGAGAGTGGGTTGTTCGGAGAGCATAGCTAGGAGACTCCAATTCTACAAGGTGCCGACATTTCTGTACGTAATTATAGCATATGCCGGAGACTATGGCTATGCGTTTGAAGCAGCCTGCCAGGCTGCTTTTACCGGCATTCTGCGCTTGTCGAGCCTGAACTTACCTAGGTATCGTTGCTCAGATGGGAAAATACATCTCTGTAAAATTTGTAATAGCGGTACTATAACAGCCTGGACTATATTTCATGGTATACTTCGTATGCGGCTCCAATGAGATTCGTAATTGTTGATCTTTTAGCCGTGCAAAGGAGGTTTGGTTATGCGGCACCACTCGCGTCGTTATCCTGAGCCCCAGGAGATTCGTCTTGAGGCCAGTTGTGAGCAGTGCGGTCAACAATATGTTATACACGCGCGCAGCAGTGAGGCTGCTCGTAGCGCCGTTCAGGCTCAATGGGAGTGTCCGAGTTGTAAACATAAGAACATCACTCGCTTCAATCAGTCGTAGCGCCTCATGTTTAGTAAGCCCCCTCCCAACTCAACCAGCGCAAGCCTTACGCTGGTTTTTGTTGTATTTGTATTCATCACATTACAGAGAAAACATAACTGCTACGATAGCAATCGAGCAGGAAGGATATAAAAAATATATAATGACTTTACATAATACCGGAAAACTTCAGGAATTTATGCTAATTTAATGTACAGATTACGCTATTTTAAGTTAATATATTTGATGTGGTACGTTTTGGTAGTTTCAAAAGATGATGTTTTATGGTAAGTAAGGAGTGGGGATCGATGGAAATCGTGGCGCGGTTAACAGGTTTGAGACAGCGTTTTGAGCATGACGTGTATGAAAAGGCTGAAGATTATATGCGCCTTTTCTCGCAGGAGTGTAATTTGCTGGCGCCGCTTTCATTACGATTGAGAGTGATACGCGGAGCGATTGCTCGAACTGGTAGTTACTGGCACACGTATGATGAACTGGCTTACGGGGCGAAGGTGGCGTGGCGGAACAGTACTCGTTGTATTGGTCGACTCCACTGGCATTCTTTGATCGTTCGTGATTTGCGTCATCTCTCTAGTGCGGAAGATATCTTTGATGCGCTTGTTGAGCATATTCGTCTTGCCACAAACAGCGGCAAGATACGCTCGATGATCAGCGTATTTGCGCCCCAGCAGCCGGGGCAACCCGGAATTCGTATCTGGAATCCGCAGCTCATTCGCTATGCTGGCTACCGCCAGACTGACGGTTCCGTGATTGGTGATCCTCTTCATGTTGAACTGACCAGGGTTCTATGTGAGATGGGCTGGCAGGGAGGTGAAGGTACGCCCTTTGACATCCTTCCCCTGGTCATCCAGGTGCCTGGTCAGCCACCTAAATTATTTGAGCTCCCGCGTGAAGTCGTTATGGAAGTGCCGATCACTCACCCGGAGTATCCCTGGTTTGCCGACCTGGGTATTAAATGGCACGCTCTGCCGGTTATCGCCAACATGCGCCTGGAGATTGGCGGTATCTCTTATACCGCCGCACCCTTTAATGGCTGGTACATGGGAACCGAGATAGGCGCGCGCAACCTGGCCGATGTCCAGCGCTATAATCTGCTGCCCATAATTGCCAGGCGATTGGGGTTGAGCGTGCGCGCTGACCGAACGCTCTGGAAAGATCGCGCCCTGGTGGAGTTAAACATTGCCGTGTTGCATTCATTTACCCAACATGGGGTGAGTATGGTGGATCATCATACCGCCTCGCGTCAGTTCCAGCTCTTTGAGGAGCGCGAGAAGCGGGATGGACGTTGCCCAATGGCGAACTGGAGCTGGGTGGTCCCGCCTATGTCAGGCTCAACCACCCCTGTCTTCCATAAGTCCTACAAAAACAAGATTCTCAGCCCTAACTACTATTATCAGGAGCAACCCTGGCGCGTTTCCCATCTCACACGCCTGGGTGGCAGTCTTGTAGTTCATGGTTCATCAAACGGAAATCTCTAAGTCAGGGGGCCTCTGGTCCCCTCGCTACTTCTTTTTCTGCTGCTGTTCGGCTACTTCCCGCACACGTTGCACGTGATCTTTGTGGCAAATCACCGTCATATCGTCCATTTCGACCACAATAATATCCTCGACGCCAATCGTGAAGACTCGTCGGGATGTGTTGTTGTAGATCACCACATTCTGTGTGCCGTAGCCGGAGTGCTCGCCTACAGCTCTCACGCCCTGATCATCAGCCGGGAAGAGCGAGCCATATTGCTCCCAGTTGCCCACGTCGTTCCAGCCGATCTGGGCTGGAATTACCACAATATTGGGGGATTTTTCCAGGATGGCGTAATCGATCGAGATAGATTGTAGGGTTGGCCAGAGTTCGTCAAGCAGACTTTGCCCTTGCTCGCTGCTCATCGCGGTGGCGATGCGTTCGACTTTGTGGGCGGTGTCGGGGAGATGTTCGCGCATCTCCGCCAGGATGGAACTGGCCTTCCAGATGAAAATACCACTGTTCCAGACATAGTGCCCATCTTCCAAGTAGTGCTGTGCTGTGGGCAGGTCTGGCTTTTCAACGAAGCGCTCGGCACGGAATGCCTCATGTTCATGTCCTTCGCCCACCTTATTGGCGAATTGAATGTAGCCATAGCCGGTTTCTGGTCTGTTTGGGGTAATGCCGATGGTGACGAGATGACCCTTTTCCGCCTGCTCATAGGCCAGGTGCAGCGCTTTGCGAAAAGTCTCGATGTCTTCAATGGCATGGTCTGAGCTGAAGATCGCCATCACCGCTTCCGGATCCTGGCGTACGATGGTCGCGGCGCTCCAGGCGATCGCAGCCGCGCTGTTACGACCCATCGGTTCGCGTAAAATATGGTCGCCAGGGATGCTGGGAAGGTGCTCTTCTACCAGATCCGCCATATTGCGCCCCGTAATTACCCAGCTTCGTCCCGCCTCGGTCAGTGGGGCGACTCGCTCCAGCGCCTCCTGAATCATGCTGTTACCGCTGGGAAGTGGCAGAAATTGTTTGGGGAAGCTTGGCGTGCTCAGTGGCCAGAGCCGTGTACCACTGCCACCAGCTAGAATTACAGCGTGCAGATGCTTCATAATTAAAAATACGCCTCCTGATAGCTTGCGTTTATCTCTCTTTTTTACTTAAGACGTAGTGGGAGCCGCTTTGGCTGCGCAACTTCTATACTGAGTGCGGATAGGTAAAAAATATTGCCAGAGCTCTCATGGCATTGTTGTCATGGAAGAGTAATGCTGAATAGGGATTCACTAACGCGATTGTATCGACTGTGGCAAATTGTGTCAAATGAGGGGGACCGCTCTTGTCAGAAAGCCTGGTTATGGGGATCATCACGGGAGGCCAGGTTTGATCCCGGCCTCCAGTAGTGCTGACGGTTTAGGGGGCGACTTTCTCGATTTGAGCGGATGTGCTCTTGACTGCACTTTCAAGCTTCCTATAACGAGTTGTCTGCATATGTACTGGAATACGATAGACCTCACGGACCAGTCCAACCCGTTCTAGCAGCCAGATGACGTAGCCTGAAAGGTCGAACTGCCACCAGCGTAGCCCATGGAAGGCGGAGCGAGGAAAGGCGTGGTGGTTGTTGTGCCAGCCCTCGCCGAAGGCCAGCAGGCCTACAATCCACTCATTGCGGCTCTGATCGATAGTCTCAAAGTCGCGTCGGCCAAAGGTGTGGCAGATCGAATTCACACTCCAGGTGACGTGATGGGTCAGGAAGATGCGTACCAGCCCGCCCCACAGCAAGCCAGTCCAGCCGCCAATAGCAAAAGGGATGAGCAATGAGAGTGCTGTCCACAGGAAAAAGGTGCGGCTGACAAAAACAATCATGGGATCTTTCACCAGGTTGCGGCAGTAGACATTGGGGTCAGCCATGCGATCCTTGAACATCCAGCCAATATGAGCATGGAAGAAACCCTCCACCGGGCTATGCGGGTCTCCTTCGCGGTCTGCAAGCGAGTGATGCTTGATATGGGTCGCGGCCCATTCGATAGCTGGCCCTTCCAGTGCCATTGAACCGAATACCAGTAGTATAAATTTTACTATCGGGTGAGGCCTGAAACTGCGGTGTGTGAGCATGCGATGAAAACCCATCGTCACGCCAAGAGCGGTAACGGTATACATACTGAGTAGCAGCACAATATCAGGCCAACTTACGGCACGCTGCCAGAGCAGGGAGATGGCATAAATGGTAGCAATCAAGGGACCAATAACGGCAACAAGCACTGTTGCTTTATACAGAAGAGCACTGGATTTCAAAGAGACCTCCAATATCATCGCATCCCGGCTGATGCAGTGATGCTTTAAAGTTCGCTAACGATTGAGCGATGTAATGATAGGAGAGCAAATACACATGCTTTGTTTCATCGATTTTTTTGCCGGTTATTGTGGTCTTCTGGGGGGAGTGTGATGTTTCTCCATATGTAACCGATATAGTTAGTGGGAACAGTTATAGTTAGTAGTAGAGCCGGCTCACACGTTGGTCGATCTTTATAAGGCAGGTTTTCAGGCAAGTATGGAAAAAGATCAGCAGCAGGAACTCCCTTTGGAGGTGGATGGCGCATTGAAGGTTGAGAAAGCGCGAGAGTTAGCTGCTGAGGAAGTTCAGCCTGCACGCCGTGTGAGTATTGGCCAGGCGGCCCTTATTACCACGGCAGCCGTTTTTATCGCCCGTTTTCTTGGTTTGCTACGCGGCTCGGTATTCACCGCAGTTATTCCCCCAGGAGATATTTCTGATGCCTATACCCTGGCTTTTCAGGTGCCGAATCTCGTCTATAATATCGTAGCGGGTGGGGCGCTGGCGTCGGCCTTTATTCCTGTTTTCAATCACTATGTCTTGAAAAAGCAGGACGAGGGGCAGGCCTGGCGATTGGCGAGTGTTGCGCTCAATCTCTCTGGTCTGATTTTGGTCTTGCTGGGCCTGTGTTCTATGGTGTTCGCGCGACAGTTGACCCCGTTCTATTTCCCCAGTGTACGTGATCCGGCGCAGCTGGAACGCATCGCCAATCTGATGCGCATCATGTTTTTACAGGCGATGGTGATGGGTGTTGGTGTTGTGGTCAATGCGATACTTTATGCGCGCAAGCAATTTTTGTTGCCGGCTCTTGCGCAACTTCTCTATCCGTTGGGCATGCTGATCGGGCTGTTGCCGGGGCTGGTCCTGGTACTGCTGCACCGGCGTGATGATATGTTCGCAATGTATTGTGCTTCGTGGGGAGTCGTGCTTGCAGCCGTGCTGATGGTAGTGGTGCAGGTGCCGGGGCTGCCCAGGCTGGGGATGCGCTATCATTGGACGTTGAACTGGCAGCATCCGGGTATCGGGCAGATTGTGCGTATGATGGTTCCGCGTGTACTCAATGCCATCATGCTGAATTTTTCGCAATGGGTGGATGTTTATCTGATTCAACTGCTGGCTTTTGCGGGATTTCAGACCGAGTACACCCTTGCGTTTAGCATTGTTACCATTCCACTGGGCCTGGTGATGGGGGTAGCCACGGCTCTGTTTCCCTCCATGACTGAGTATGTGGCACAGGGGCACATGGAGCGCCTGCGGGCGGTTATTACCGGTGCACTGCGCAACATTCTTTTTATCTCCATTCCTATCAGTGTTGGTATGATGGTGCTCAGCTTGCCGATTGTACAGGTGCTGTATGAACACAACGACTCGTTTACTCTGACGCATTCGGAACTGACCTCTATTCCGCTGATCTGCTATGCTGTTGGGCTGGCCGGGCTGGCTGCAGTAGAGATTCTAACGCGCAGCTTTTATGCTCTGAGCAATACCCGATTACCGGTGACTGTGAGCATCTGCCAGTTTGTTTTTAAGATTATGTTGAGCCTCTTGTTGGTGAAGCCAGTTGCCTGGTTAGTTGGTATTGGCTGGGGTTCGTTGATGCATCTAACGCTTAGCCGTGACGTGTTGAGCGCAGCCTGGGGTATGGGTGCGCTTGCTTTTGCCACCTCACTGGCCACCCTGGCGGAAGCGGCTGTGCTGCTCTGGCTGCTGCACCGTCGTATCGGTGGGCTGCAACTACGCGCACTGCTGGCTTTTGTAAAGCGTGTACTGCTGGCGACATTGGCGATGAGTCTGGTGATTATGCTGGCGCGGGTCCCACTTGATCTGCTGCTGGTAACCAGTGGTAGGAATGGTAATGAATCCTTGAATCTCGCAGGTATTATTGCGGTGTTGGTGAAGCTGGTGCTGCTTTCTCTTCTGGGTGCTGTTGTCTATCTCAAATGCTCGCGTTTCCTCAAACTGCTGGATAGTGGGGAACTGGCTCCGGTCCAGCGCCTTCTAGCGCGTCTGCACCTGGCGTGGCTTTGATCTCCAAACGAGAAGTTGCAATATAGGGAGAATTCTGGTAAAAGAGGGGGAGAAGGGTGGAAAGGGAGGTACTTATGGTTGTATTATGCCT
>JAFMRP010001648.1 GCA_017354095.1 Ktedonobacteraceae bacterium | reverse complement strand
ACCAGTACATAGATTGTCCTACCATTATCAATAAGGCAAAGAAGGCCAGTGTTGCGAAATTGGTGACAATCAAATATCCTAGAAAGCCGAATCCCTGCAAGAGTTGCGTGCCAAGGATGACGCGTTTGGCACCGAGATATCCGACCAATGTGCCCGTAAGAGGAATGGCAAACAGTGTTGCCATCGTTGCCACGCTGAGTGCCAGTCCGATACTTTGTAACGGGAGACCAGCTCTGACTTGAAAATAAAGCACTGAAAAGGGGGTGAAAAGACCTGTACCGAGTGCATCAATGAATACAGCGAGAATAAAGCACCTCGCCCCTTTGATTTGAGGCAGACCCAATCGAGAGAACATTATATCTTCTATTTCTGTGTAGTGATTCAGTGTCAGTGTCTGCGTCAAGTATAGGAGGTAGCATGTGCCATTCGATGATGCATTTTTCAGGGATCGCGGCAAAAGGATTGAACGGATGGATGAAGTGGGGCGGCTGAGCATCTAATGTTTGGAGGACAGAATCGGTCCAGGCAACGACTCTTACCTCATGCTCTGACTGTTTTTCTCTGTGCAAGCACAAGCATGGTATGTTTTTCTGATCTGCACCGTTTCGGGGTGGGTCGGGCCTAAACGCTGCTCACAGATGTGCAGGGCCCGCTCGTAGAGTGGTTTAGCTTGCGCATGTTCATCTTGCTTTGTGTAGAGTCTTGCCAGATCCCTGAGCAAGAAAGCAACTTCAGGATGCTCCGGTCCCAACGCCTGCTCTCGAATCTGCAATGCCCTCTGGAAGAGCAGCCCGGCTTGCGCATACTTCTCCTGCTCTGTGTATATATCCGCAAGACCATTGAGCGAATAGGCGACATGAGGATGCTCCGGTCCCAACGCCTGCTCTCGGATCCGCAGTGCTTGTTGATAGAGTGGCTCGGCCTGTGCATGTCTGCCCTGCTCGCGATACAGCGCGGCCAGATTGTGCTGTACGAGCGCAACCTCAGGATGTTCCGGTCCCAACGCCTGTTCATTGATGCGCAGTGCTCGTTGATAGAGCGACTCGGCTTGCGTATGTCTGCCCTGCTTGCGATAGAGCATCGCCAGGTTATTCAGCGTCATGGCTAACTCGGGATGCTCTGGTCCCAATGCCTGTTCATTGATCTGCAGTGCTCGTTGATAGAGCGGCTCGGCTTGCCGGTATTTCCCTTGCTTCCAGTAGAGAAGTCCCAGGTTACTCAATGTGCTGGCAAGATCTAGATGGTTGGGTTCTGATGCCTGCTCTTTAATCTGCAATGAACGTTGGTAGAACGACTCAGCTTGTGTATACTTGCCTTGTTCCCAGCAGAGAAGCCCCAGGTTATTCAGTGTTCCTCCCACCTGGACATGGGTTGGCCCCAGGTGTTGCTCTTCCATGAGCAGTATACGCGACAGCAAGGTTTCTGCCTGTTCGTATTGTCCTTGCCGCCAGAAGAGCTCAGCGAGATTCGCCAGGGAAGAGATGAGCGCCGGATGGTCCGGCCCGTGAAGCTGTTCTCCCAGCGTTACCGCTTGCGCTAACAGCGACGCTGCTTCTTCAAAGCGCCCTCGCTTCAGCAGGTAACTCCCTACTCTGGAAAGTAACTCGCTCGCCTCTGGCAGCTCTTTTCCTACCTTCTTCATCA
>JAFMRP010001647.1 GCA_017354095.1 Ktedonobacteraceae bacterium | reverse complement strand
GGTCGGGTGGAAGAGAGAGGAGAGAACCCGACCACTACCCAGAGGAGGAAAGAGGGGGAGCAGGCATCTCGAACTCTTGTTCCACAAAAGAATATCACAACCTCTCACTGATCGTCAAGCGGGTCCTGAAATGGAGAGAGGGCAACGTTTCAAGCAGCAT
Organism: Ktedonobacteraceae bacterium; assembly: GCA_017354095.1. Taxonomy (GTDB): domain Bacteria; phylum Chloroflexota; class Ktedonobacteria; order Ktedonobacterales; family Ktedonobacteraceae; genus Bu33. Next base: position 1,485 of record JAFMRP010001647.1, on the reverse strand, counting down.
TTCCTTTCCCTGTCAGGGATGAAAGAAAGGGGTTACTGTCCAGTGACTTCATCTGTTCGAGAGAATCGCGCGCTGCTGCGAGCCACCGAGACCTCCAGGATTTCCTCTCGCGCGTGACGCTTGCCACACGCACTGTCATAAGCGCTCAGATGCGATGGTCGTCGCTTCCTGGTAGTGGCCTCTCTTCTGGGAGAAGAAGCTCTCATGGAAGCTGCCGGTCTCTATCTCCCTCAAGAACCAAGATGCTCATATGTGGGAGTCTTGCACGCCCGCACCATCTGCAAGGTTCATCTAGGATGAACCTTGCGCCATCCGATGAGGATACTGTCGTCGTGACTATCGCTCCAAAGCAGCTTCGTTCGGATAAAGCAAAGCTCTCCATCCTCATGCTCTCATAGGAGATTTGTACACACAACAGCAATGAGCTTTTCTTGATGGGCTTTCCGTCTGGAAGGTATCGAGACAAATAGTTTTCTTGCGAGAGACCACAGAAGCTTAGCATGCGCTCCCATCATGAGCCTTAGTGCACTCCGTTCTGGCAGCACTGTCTCTTCCATTTCTTTTGCTCAATAATCATGATGCTCTCTCTTTGAGCACCGATTCCTGGTAGAATACTCCCTATCTTCGGGTATCGATATACGGATACTCAGGCACGTCACCTCCCAGTGAATGATCTCGTTTCATGTGGCCGGGTTTCGGAGAGGAATCAGGCAGACATCCTGTGGGCGGATCCCATGCGACAGCCTGCACCGTCGCCAGCATCTGGCGAATATCATGGTAGTGTTCATCATTGATGGGAGCCATACACCGAATACAGCCGTGATGCAGATGTTGTCTCCCCACAGGATCATGATGCATGGCCACCAGGGCAGCTCGCAGCTGGTCTTTGCGTACCGTATCGAGCTGTTTGGCTACCACAACGGGTGGCATGGTAGAAGGGCCAAGCTGTGCAATAACACGGAATTGCGCGGCCAATGCGGGGTTCCGATGCGACACTACATCAAGCACATGCGAATCGATGGCCGTCGCATCAGCCTCTCCATGGAGCACCATCTGAAGGGAGTTGAGATGTGAGCCGGATGGCACCCATTGGCCAAAGTAGTGCAGGGGCTGGTGGCGCTTCAGCAAGCACGAGCAGACCAGGCAGTAGCCTGAGTGTGATGTGGGTTCGTTATAGGCCCAGGTGCAGCCTCGCAAATCCTCCCAAGAGGCACTGGGACTCTCGCGACGCACGATCACGTCGGAGAAATAAATGGGCCGATTCTGGTACCGATCAGGTAGGAGGATGGGGGCTGCCAGCAATTCAACGGGGCAGTCCTCCCACTGCGTCATCCGTACATACTGCAGGCCACAGAGAAACCCCATATCGGCCTGTCCGTTGGCGAACTCCTCCAGCGATTGGCCGGTGTCGAATGCCGTTGACAGGTGCAGCGATTGCCCGATATAGCGGGCAATCTGCTCATAGGTGCTCTGTAAGATGGGCGA
>JAFMRP010001646.1 GCA_017354095.1 Ktedonobacteraceae bacterium | reverse complement strand
TAAAAAAGAGACATCTGATACCCGCCACCCACTCTAAGATCAAAGCTATGAACTTCGCCTGTCATATCTCCAGGCGCACGCCAGGCAGCCAGGGCTGCGGGATCGGTACAGGCTCGATAGAGCACTTCCGGCGTCGCCTTGATAAATTTCGAATTTCGCGTGCTGCCATATGAATGCGCATCTGCCATAAGCATATCCTTTCGCAATTTCAAGAAAACGATCCTCAACCAGGACCAGCATAACCCCTACTGTGTTTCCTTCGTGAGAGAGGCAAGGGCGGTCCAGAGTTCTGCTTCCTCTCCTCTCAATTCGCGCACAATATCGATACTCGCTTCCAATTCCTGGTGGAGAACGGGATACCAATTCGTTGGGTCCCAGATCGTCTGTGGAGCAGAAACAGTATCTTTATTTGCAATCAGCAGAAAGGGCAAACCACGAAAAACTGGTAGTTCAGAGAAGCTGGCATCTCCAGGAACCCAGAGTCCGCCGGGATAGTGAAAGACGAAGCGCCGTTCTTCGATGATGTTCTGAGCATCGATATAATCCTGCTGCGTCAGATTATTGTTCTGCGCGTAACGCACGGCAAGAGGATTCGTTGGCCTGGCATCGAGGTAGCCGGGGCCGGCATATTCCAGAAGGGCATGCTGGAGGAGGGCAAAACAGTGGAACATGTTATCCTGGACACCTACCAGGTGCGCAAGAAAGGCTCGTCTATTCTGTTGATCAACGACCAGCAGCTTTTTATCGTCCAGCAGCGTAAGCGTCCGCTTCAGGAAAAAAGGCACCTGATTGGCATCCTCCAGTTCACCAACGAGCTGGATCACATCCTGGCGGCGTTGCCATGCCTTGCGCGCCTCCTTGTCGCGACAGAGCATCGCCATAACCGCCGGCAGAGTAAAGGGTAGAGATGCCTGTGCTCGCGATGCTTCGGGAAAGCGCTGAAATCGTTCATCGGGGTTGAGCTTCTCGTCTGCGCGTATAGCGTCTCTCATCTGGGTCAGTTGGCGCACCATCAGTTCCATAATAGCATCAACAAGAGGATTAGAAACCGTTCCGCCGTGCTCGACCAGAATGCCACAGAGCAAAGCGAGCATTCCGGCGTGAAAGCTATCGATCTCAGGCAGGAGAGGCACAAGATCACGTAAGGTGGCGTCTCTTTGATCATTCGAGGGTATCTGCCGCAGCGCAGCGAGAAAAGGCTGCACTTCTTCCCGCGCGAAAACCTGGTCTCCTGCCTGCAGCTCTGCAAGCGTGCTTGGCTGTCGCAAGAACGAAACAAATGTTGATCGGCTATCCATGAAAAATTGCTCTTTTCTTCTGATCTCTCGTAATTGATTTTTTGATGATAACCGTTTCTCGCGCCTCACGCAAGAGCAGACCAGCCCCCCCCCATCATCCCGGCATTGCCAATAAACATTTTATTATGTATAGTAAGTACAATCGTTCTTATCCTGGATAATCAACAGATCGCCCGAAAGGAGCCCCTGATGGGTTACGGAGCATCAAAACAAACCCAGAGACCCGCGCAAAAAGCCCGCCGGGCACCCCGCTATTCCTACAGATGGTGGCGTAAATGGTGGCGCTACTTCAGAGGCTGGCGCATCTTTATCCTGCTACTCGTGCTTTTGCTCGCCTTCATCCTCGTC
>JAFMRP010000448.1 GCA_017354095.1 Ktedonobacteraceae bacterium | reverse complement strand
AAGATACATTGGATACCTGCTGCGCGTGAATGTAAGCGTTGGCATAGTTGATCATGGTCTGGCTGATATCAACACCCACAATCTCTGTAGAAGGGTACTCCGCCGCGACCCTGCGCGCCCACCCCCCGGGACCACACGCCACATCCAGAATCTGATCACCCTCACGCACCTCCAAACCTCTAGGAAATAACCCCAGAGCAGTGGTCAATGCCAGGTCCTGATCAATGAGACGAGCCATCTCCACACCACTCTCCGTCGAAATCATATAAGTGTTATCACGGGGTTCCTCTGGTGTACTCATGGCGACATCCTTTCCGCTTCAACACATATCTCTCACTGCGCCTCATCCTGCAAGAGCAGCTCGTTCCCCAGCTCTTGCCAGACCCGCGCTTCCGCCAGGGGCCGGGTAAGACTGCGACCCTCGGCCGCAGCCTGCCGCATCACACGCATCACACGCTCTTGAAATTGACGGAGCAGCGCTTGCTGCCTCATCGGCATAGGCATCGCACCTAATGCAATCTGATCCTGCTCAAAAAACTCATGCCCCTCGAACGCAAGAGTCAGCAACTCCGTGTATGATCGAACCAGCTGCAAATGATCAGGCGTAAAAAAATTGGCTTCTGGACTAAACAGCGCAAGACAACCAGCCACGCCCGTCCCACGTACTATCGGCGTGGCAACAAAACTACCAGAACTGGCAATACCATAGCAAGATGCAATCCAATGCTGTTCATGCTGGTCAGGCGTGGCATACTGACGCCCCATCTGAACCGCCTGCCCAACCGGCGACTCTACCCCCATGAAAAGCATACGATCCTCAACAAAAAAATACCTGGGCGGAGTCGAACGCTCTACAATCAAACGCAAACTGCGCACCTGCCCCCCCTCGACAGCCGGCGGCACACACATGGCCAGCGATATCGCCAGCCGCTGCGTCGAAGCAAGATGCGCCAGCAGCTGCTGCAAAATCATTGCACGCAATGCCTCAATGCGCAGGTTGGGAGGACTGCTGGTATGAATATTGAGCACACGCGCATAAAAAGCTGGAGGTATCACCGCTACTACCCTATCTCCACGCTGCTCAATAGCTTCAGCAAGATGCGGATATTCCTCTATAAGCATTCTGCGCAGCGAAGAACTATAATGCAACGGAATATGCTCAATGAGCTGCAACAAGCTATCAAGACGAGGCGTTATGGACCCCCTGGCCCAACGCGCCAGCGTGATCGTATTCACCTCCATGGCAGCGGCGATCCTCTGTCGCTCCTGGGTATCGCCAATAATACGCTTGAGCAGTTCCCGCCATGTCTGGGGCTCTTCCACTATCGTGCCCATCATCTGCCTCTGCTAACTGCAATCAATGAAGAATATCAACGCTGTTCTACACATGAGCATATCCGACCGAAGGGCCGTTCGTCAAGTACTTTTGCCAACCAAAAAACGAATGTTTCTCTCTTTTATCAGTCTCACCATATACATCGATTATTCTCCTCTTTCAAACTGCTCGCTTGACAAAAGACTGACTTGTATCGTATACCTCTAAAAAGGAGAAAACATTTTCACAACACACAATAAGAACGCCCGTATTCTTCTTACCGGAGAATCAACCTCTATCCGTGCCATCAAAGCCAATGCTGACTTTGATATAACAACTATGATTGTAGTGCGTTTTACAGACTACTCTTTTTCCTGAGTAGCAACAGGAGGTTTCATGGCGTCGATCTCATCCTCTAATAAGAGCGTGACGGTGCGCGAAATGCTGCCAGTTCTCAGCGCCAGTACCGTCGGCACTGCCATCGAATGGTACGACTTTTTTCTCTACAACTTTTTCGCGGCTACCATTTTCGGCAAACTCTTTTTCCCCAATCTCGATCCGATTACCGGCATCCTGGCCTCTTTCACTACTTACTACATCGGCTTTATCGCCCGGCCCATCGGTGGTGCCTTCTTCGGCTGGTTCGGGGATCGCGTCGGCCGCAAATCAACCCTCGTCTCGACCCTGCTGCTGATGGGTATCGCAACCTGCCTGATGGGCCTGACACCCGTCTACACCCAGGTTGGTATATTTGCTCCCCTGGTAATCACTATCCTGCGCTTCTTGCAGGGCGCGGGCGTCGGCGGCGAATGGGGCGGCTCGGTGCTGCTGTCACTGGAATATGGCGATAATCGCCGGCGCGGCTTCTGGGCAAGCTGGCCACAAACAGGCGTCCCGGTCGGCCTGGCGCTGGCTGCGATCGTATACCTCATCATCCAGGCATTCTTCCCCGCTGGAAGCCAGGCATTCCTCAATATCGGCTGGCGCATCCCCTTCTTCTTCAGCGCCATCCTGATTATCGTCGGGCTGATCATCCGCCTGCGCATCCTCGATACCCCGGCCTTTACCAATCTCAAAGAGGGAAACCGTCTCGCCAGGGACCCACTCACCTCGGTGATACGCCATAGCTGGAAAGAGATTATCCTGACCGCTCTGCTCCGCTCCGGCGAACAGGCACCGTTCTATCTCTTCACGACCTTTGTCCTGTCCTATGGCGTTACTACCCTCAAGATCAATATCAATTATCTCTACACGGGCATTATCGTTGCCGCGGTGATCTCCTTCGTCTTTATGCCCACCGCCAGCATGCTCTCCGATCGCATCGGTCGCAAACGCTGGTACCAGTTCGGCACGATCCTGATGGCTGTGTTTGCTTTCCCCTTCTTCCTGCTCTTGCAAACAACCAATCCCGTGGCCGTGGTCTTCAGTATGGCCTTCGCTATCGGCATCTGCCACGCCTGGATCTATGGCCCGCAGGCTGCCTTTATCGCGGAACACTTCGGCACCAAAGTACGCTATAGCGGCTCCTCGCTCGGCTACCAGCTGGCATCACTGACCGCGGGTGGTCCCGCCCCCATCCTGGCAACGCTGCTGATCGCCCAGTACCACTCCTACGTGGCTATCGCGATCTACATTATTGTCATGGCAGCCATTTCGTTCGCGGCTACGCTCGGCCTGAGCGAATTCGCAGCCAAAGAGGCACAGGCCGATGTCGATGAGCCGGACACGTACGCTGTCCCCTCAGAGGCATAAACAACAACCTGCGCCAGCGCAAAAAAAGGGCTCCCCAGCCGGGGAGCCCTTTCCTGACATCCACACACTATTGCGTTAACTCTCTGACGATCTGCTGCACCCGCGCACCTTCCGCCTGCCCCTTCAACTCTTTGGCGGCCAGCGGCATCACACGCCGAAATTCTTTGCCATGCTCTTCCACCAGCCGCACAACCACGGCGCGCACCTCCTCGTCGCTGAGCTGCGAACCCTTCAGATAAGCACGCAAAATGTCCAGCTCTTTCTGCTCTTTTTCCTCCAGATCGGTACGCCCGCCCTGCTTATACGCCTGGATGGCCTGGTTGCGCTTCTTGACTTCCTGCTCCAGCACCCTGACAATGTCCTTCTCGGTCATGGGCTGGCCATACTCTTCGTTCTTGCGATCGGTCCGAGCAACCTCCAGGTTGCGCACGGCACTCATCGCCATGCGCAGCGTGTCTACCCGCACCTGGTCACGCGCCTTCATGGCCTCTTTCATGTCGCTCCGCAGCTGCTCCTCCAGGGGAAATGGCTGTCGTGCTTCCGGCATAATAACGTTACCTCACTACACATATTTTTTCGCCCCTATTATACTATGCCCCTCCCGAAAAATCACCCGCGTAGATCTCCCCACTACCAACCAGAACGACCAGCCTCACGCCGCCTCTTCCCACTGGCGCCCATGCTCCCAATACTGCTCTATCTGCTCCAATGTCCTCCCCCTGGTCTCTGGCACAAGCTTCCAGCAGAAAAAAAATGCCAGCACTCCCATCAAGGCGTAAATCCAGAATGTCACAGGCGCCCCGATCGTTCCGGTGAGCGACAAAAACGTGATACTTACCAGAAAATTAGCCACCCAGTTCGAAAATGAACTGATCGCGGAACCACTGGCACGCACCCTGGTGGGAAAGATCTCAGCGCTCATCAGCCAGAACACAGGACCAAAACTGAGCGCGAAAGCGAGGATATACACCATCAATATGATCAACGTCAATATCCCGGTATTCCCCGGCACAAATGCGAATACCAGCCCCAACGCGATCAGCGCCACAGACATGACCAGTGAACCAGCCAGCAGCAGTGGACGCCTCCCAATCCTGTCCACCAGCACAATAGCCACGATCGTGGCCAGCACGTTCACCACTCCCACTACGCTGGTGGCCATGATGGCCGCGCTGGCACTGGCAAAACCTGCCCCCTGAAAGATGGTTGGCGCGTAATAAATCACGGTGTTAATTCCCACAAATTGCTGGAAAACCGCCAGGCCAACCCCAACAATCAACGCGATCCTCACTCCCGATTGAAAAAGCTCCTGCCATCCACTCTGCTGCTTCTCTTCATACAGCGATGCCCGAATCTCGGCCAGTTCCCTCTCAGGCTGCGCTCCCTGGATGCGCTCAAGTGTCCGCCTCGCCTCGTCCCACCTTTCCTTGCTGGCAAACCAGCGCGGCGTCTCAGGACAGATGAGCATACCCAGAAACAACGCAATACCGGGTATGGCTGCAGTAGCAAACATGGGCGGCCAGCCCATACCAGCACGCGCAAAAGCCAGGTCCACCCAGTAAGAGATTGCAATGCCAATAGTGACCGCGAGTTGGTTAAATGTGACCAGCATACCACGCACCTGACATGGCGCTACCTCGGAAATATAAACAGGTACGACGCTGGCCGCGGCCCCTATCCCAAGACCAACCACAATACGCCAGATCAGAAAAAATCCAAAGTCAGGCGCTACTGCCGTGAATAACGCTCCCACGGTGAAGATTACCGCGAGCAGTAGCAGCGTTTTCTTACGCCCAATCGCATCATTGACCCGCCCGGCAACCAGCGCCCCAATAATCGCTCCAACCAGCACGGCACTGGTCGCAATCTCTTGCTGCGCGGGACTCAAAGCAAAACTCTGCCGCAGAAAGAGCAGCGCGCCCGATATAACTCCCGTGTCATACCCAAAAAGGAGTCCGCCCAGGGCAGCGACGGCAGCAATAAAATAGACCGATAATGTGCGACCGGGAACGTGCCGCGAAGGACTATACCCCTGTGTAGCCATATCCGTCTCCTCCTTCTCCTTCCATCCTTCACACGTGCCGCTCACAATGGATGTAACATGCTAAATAT
>JAFMRP010001645.1 GCA_017354095.1 Ktedonobacteraceae bacterium | reverse complement strand
TTCATGGTGCGCCAGAGGCCCTCGTTACGCGGATCGGGGGCGCGCTCCCGACCGAGCAACACGCTCGCTTTCGAGCACTGTTGGGTCTCTCAATCTCACACGATCAGCTCCGTCAAGCCCGTGAATATGTGCTCAACACGCTCTTCTGGGATCTCACCTACTGGAAAACGCCTGAGCTGTACCACGAGTTGACCGAAGGAGAGTCCTTGCATCCAACCATCTTCGACCAATTGGAGCCTGATGTTCGCCATCACATCGTCCTTGATGCTGCTGCGGGAAGTGGACGTGCCACCTTCGAATGCTTACGTCGTGGAGCACGTCTGGTCTATGCGGTAGATCCCGCTCCCGGGTTATTGCGGGTATTGGAACATCGACTGCTCAATGAAGGAGGCGCTGATCGCGTCATCCTTCGTCAGGGATGTTTTGAGCATATGCCGCTGGACAACAACAGCGTGGATCTGGCCTTGTCTTGCTCAGCGTTCCTGTCAAAGGAAGGGCAAGGAGGTGAGTCTGGATTGGCCGAATTGTGGCGTGTGACGAAATCGGGAGGCACCATCGTGATCATCTGGCCACTCCCATTGGATTATCACTGGTTTGCCGATCATGGCTTTGCGTACCAGTCATTTCCCCCACTTCCTGAGCCAATGGTTCGTTTCCGATCCATGGAGAGTGCACTACGATGTGTCACGCGCTTCTATGCCAAGCGTCCTGAGTGTATGCGCTACCTTTTGGAACACGAACAGCCAGCAATCCCATACACCATCTTAGGGTTCAAACAGCCCAACGATTATTGCTGGCTTGCCGTCGAGAAGAAATAGGATCTTCCTCTGGCGAAACGGCTTCCATCGCTGGAATACCATCATGTTGCACCAGACCTCCAACGGCCCATCCTAACGTTCCTTGAACACGCGAGAAAACGGCTTGGTCAGCAGAGACATGGCTTCTCCATCGGTTCTTCCCGAATGGATGAGATGAGCGAAGCCTGGTCTTGACCCACGTTCGCGGAGATCCTCAACAGGAGAGATGAGCACCAGCGTGGTCCAAAGATGACCGAACGGACCTCGCTCAGTGAGGGGGTCGTGGGTTCTGGTTGTCGAAGCCAAAGCGAGACGCAAAAACGGCGTGTCTGGCAGACACTTACATTTGAGAGCAGGTCGCTTCCCTCAGACAAGATGACATAGTGATCCAAGTTGACATCACACCCTGAACTGCTTGCATCTCCTAGATTCAGATCAGTGCGCGATGATGCAATTGGTATCAAGCAGGCGAGTTGAGCGCGCTGCAGGCGGACGAAAGCACCAAGCATGAGCAATACGCTGTCCTTGTACCTGCTGATTCCATGTCTTCTGAACGGGATGCCCCCACAGAAGCTCATAAGCACGATCGTGCTGTTCAATATCTTGCAGGAATGGCTGGACTAGTGTGCCAGCACCACTACCTGCAATAACAGATGGTGCGAGCCACGAACCCACTATTCGAACAAAAGGAGTGGGGCTGATGCGAAGAAGGACGAATCTTACTTGACCACGCGGAACCAAAGATCGGTTCTCGTTGGAGACTCAAACACCCTCGTTCTTTCCAATTCCATTTGCTCATGGGCTCCAAGCTCGAAAAAGCGAAGACCTTCTCCAAGCAGAACAGGAACGATG
>JAFMRP010001644.1 GCA_017354095.1 Ktedonobacteraceae bacterium | reverse complement strand
ACCGGCACGCCGGTCCAGTTCTCGATTACACGCGCAATGAGCTCAGGCGTTACCTCCAGGACGTGCGAACTATGCATCTCCGAACGCGCCTTCTCCAATTTTTCCTGCGTCACCATCTCCTGCTGGCGCATCAAAGCCGCCCGCTCATAGTCCTCGGCATTGGCCGCAGCCTCTTTCTTGGCCTGGATATCAGTGAGCTCTCGCTCCAGATCAGCGATCAACGTCGGGCTGACAATGCCCTTCTCGGTTGCCTCCAGGCGCAGCTCAGAACTGGCCTCGTCCATCACATCAATCGCCTTATCTGGCAGGAAACGATCGTTGATGTAACGATCCGCTAGCTTCACGGCTGCTTCAACAGATGCATCAGTGACGCTCACACCATGATGGGCCTCGTAGTTAGGGCGCACGGTGCGCAGCATCTCAATGGCTTCCTCAACCGAGGGCTCTCCAACCTTTACCGGCTGGAAGCGGCGCTCCAGCGCAGCATCCTTCTCGATCTTGCGATACTCATCCAGCGTCGTGGCACCAATACAGCGCAATTCTCCACGCGCTAGCGCAGGCTTGATCATATCGCCCGCACCAACGGCTCCTTCTGCCGCTCCGGCTCCCACAACGGTGTGCAACTCGTCGATAAAAACGATGGTCTCAGGCGACTGCCGCAGCTCCTCCAATATTGATTTGATACGCTGCTCAAACTGCCCCCTGAACATCGCTCCGGCCACCATGCCACCAATGTTCAACGACACAATACGCTTGTTACGCAACGTCGGCGGCACATTGCCATCATGAATACGACGCGCCAGACCCTCCACAATCGCGGTCTTACCTACACCCGGCTCTCCTATCAGCACAGGGTTGTTCTTCTGGCGCCGGCCAAGAATAGTAATCACACGGCGCAACTCTCGCTCACGACCAGCCGCTGGGTCCAGCTGGCCCGCCGCCGCTTCGGCGGTCAGATCACGCCCATACTGATCCAGCGTCGGCGTCTTGCTAGGCTGCCCCTTCCGCTGCTCAGCAACTGCTGTATTAACACCACCCGCAGATGAGGCGGAATTGTTATTCTGCGCAAAGAAACCAAAGGGTGCTCCGGGCATGCCCATGTTCTCTGAGCCGCCCATGCTATTCATCAGCTCTTCTACACAGTTCTGACAAAGGTAGTGAACGACACGCTTCCCATTAACATCCTCGATCACTTGCACACGGGCTGTATTTTTCTGACAACGCTCACATTTCATTCTTTGCATGCTCCTCATTCCATAGAGATCAGGTGTCCCCTTTGTATGCCAATCACCACAGTGGCTACACCGCTAGATGATCGACTAAGAAGGACTTAGCAATCCCATCAGTTGACTGCTAGATTATAACACTTGCTGATGACATTTGTCTAGCACTCTTTCCTGGTGATTGCTAACCTTGCTTACTATAACGTGAAGAGACTATGGATTATTCCCGGTTAGTGGCGAAAAACGCTTCGATATCTTTCTCTTTTTCTTTCTCTATTATATAAAACAGCATATACTCACGTGGGGATGCAGAAATTCATACTGGGGAAACGCACGGGGATACAGAGACCCTGGGGATGTCAAAAAACCTTTGTTAGCGACAGAACAAGAGCGGCTGCTACAGCTCCTATCAAGGCTGCAGCAGCTG
>JAFMRP010001643.1 GCA_017354095.1 Ktedonobacteraceae bacterium | reverse complement strand
TGGTCGCTGGGCTCTCGATGCTGGCAGTGATCGGGCAGATGTTGATCCGGTTCTTACTGCTCAATCTTTACATTGTGATCAGCCCGATGGGACTGGCCAGTTGGGCTTTACCTGGCTCAGTAGGTCGTCCACTGACCCAGGCGTGGCTCAAAGGCTTCATCTCGCTGGCCCTGGTGCAGTTTGTGCAGGTGGTCGCACTGATCGTGGCGCACAGCGTTGCCAGCAGTGTTGGTCAGCAACTGATCGATACATTGGGCCAAGATTCGCAAAATGATGTGATCCGATGGCTCATGGCCATTACCTTTATCTGGTTCATTCTGCGCATTCCCAGCTTGCTTGGCAGCACACCGCTGGCTACCATGCTGGAAGTTGGCCAGAGGACCACCCAGACCGCCGGAGCAGTGGTGCAGCACCACACAGCAATACTCAGCGGGATTGCAGGCTTCTTATAATTAACGTTATCCAAAATCAAACGTGTTTTCCCGAGTCAACAAACCAGCGGTATGAAAGGAATGATGAATGTTTCATATGGTCCCTCGTCCTCATAAGCCTCGCATGGTGATGGCATTCTCGCGACGACAGTTTCTGCTTGGTGCGATCGCACTGAGCGTAGGAGGGGGTGGATGCGCTTCCCAAACTCAACCTCCCCTTAATGTATCTCCTCCCACAGGGATGCTTTTCTCTACCTACAAAAGACATGCCCCTTATGTTGTGAATGAGCTTGTCTGGTCCCCTGATGGCAAGCGTATCGCTTCCGCGAGCGCCGATCGCACGGTACAGGTGTGGAATGCCGCTGATGGAAGCCTGGTGTACACCTACCGAGGGCATTCTGACCATGTGTTGTCCGTCTCCTGGTCCCCTGATGGCAAGCGTCTTGCTTCTGGAAGCGATGATGGCACAGTACAGGTGTGGAATGCCGCTGATGGGAATCATCTTGCCACCTATCAAGGACCTCCCGATGTGCAGGTGAGTGGAATGAATGGCGTTGCCTGGTCTCCCGATGGGACGCGCATTGTCTCTGCCAATAGCAGGGCCGTGGTAGAGATATGGAATACCACTGATGGGAATCATATCGCTGCCTACAGAAAAGAGATCAGCGTTCTGAGTAACCCCATTGCCTGGTCACCTGACGGCACGCACATTGCCTCCGCATTCAGCAACGTGGAGGTATGGAATGCGAGTGATGGTCGTCTCACTTCCATCTATAAAGGACACATGGAAGGGTACATAAGGGGCAATCCTGTTCCGCTCGTCTATAGAATCGCCTGGTCACCTGACGGCACGCGCATTGCTTCTGCGAGTTCCGATCATACCGTACAGGTGTGGAATGCTGCCAACGGTGACCGGTTGTACATCTATACGAAACATACCCAAGACGTGCGTACGGTTGCCTGGTCTCCTAACGGGAAGCTCATTGCCTCCGCTGGCTCCGATCGTACTGTACAGGTGTGGAGTGCTGCCAATGGTGATCAGGTGTACATCTATAAGGGACATAGCTCTGACTTGAGCATGTCCGTGCGTACTGTTGCTTGGTCTCCTGATGGAACGCGTCTTGCCTCCGCTGATGACGGTGGTACAGTGCAGGTGTGGCGAGCACCTTTGCTTTAATGGCAGAAGCGACACCACCTCTCTTTGAAGAATCATCAAAAC
>JAFMRP010001642.1 GCA_017354095.1 Ktedonobacteraceae bacterium | reverse complement strand
TCGGCGATCCGCTACTTTATGATCCGCTTCAACCTGAACCAGATCATCGCGCTAGATATGGACGAGGTACTGCGTCCTAATGGCGATACTGGCGTCTATCTGCAGTATGCCTACGCGCGCGCCAACAGTATCCAGCGCCGCCTGCAGGATGCTGGCTACACCCTGCCAGAGCTGTTGGAACAGCTACCGGAACGGCTCGATCAGAGCGAATGGGAGCTGCTGCGCCACATCGATGCTTATCCGCGCCGGCTACAGGAAGCGGCGGAACAACTCTCGCCCCCGCTGATTGCCGCTTACGCCTATGACCTGGCGGCTCATTTCAGCGACTTCTACGAGCACACGCCGCCCATTCTCAAGGAGACAGACGAGCGCACCAAAGCGTTCCGCGCGCGGCTGGTGCAAACGACGTTGCAGGCCATGAACAATGTCTTGCGCGTGCTTGGCTTCGAACCGCTGGAACGCATTTAAGCTATAAGAGATCTCCTGCGCCTCTGGTTCAGAGCAAGGGTGCAGGAGATTCTTTATTGAGAGGCGCTTACGAGCGGCTTTTTTCCCACTTGCCGGCAACAAGTGACAACTTTGTATGTGGCACGTTATGGTAATCAGCGACGATTGCGAGCCAAATTATGTATAGAAAGTTAACTGTTGCTGTATGTCTATTTCATCGACAACTACCAGAGACATTGATGAGCCTCACCTGACCTCTCATCGATCATCAGAGAAGAGGCTACGAAGCCGATTGCTCAATAGCTGGGAACTCTATCTGATCCTTCTAGTAGCTACATTGCTGCGAGTATATGCAGCGGACAAGGCGCCATTCGACGAAGACCAGGCGGGGCTACTGCGCCTGGCGCGCGATGCATTTGCGCACGGATTGTGGCCTGCATCCAGCAATATTTCCTCCCAAACTATTCTGCATGGTCCTATCATCACCTATTTTTTAATGCTGACCGCCTTCTTTACAGACAATCCTCTAGGGGGAACGCTTACAACAGGTTTCTTTAATGTGATAGGAATACTCGTCACCTATCTGTTTGCCCGTCGCTACTATGGGCGACTGGCAGGTGGTCTGGCGGCGGCATTGTACGCCATCACGACGGGAACCCTCGTCTATAACCGTTTTATCTGGCAGCCTAATCTGGTACCGCCAATGATCATCCTCCTGATGTTCGCATTATTCTGGGGAGGGGTGGAGCGTCGCAAGGGCTGGCTGATTCCGGCTGTCGCGCTATTGGGAATACTCTACGAGACCCATGAAAGCGGTCTGGTTATGGCGCTCCCTTTCGTTGTAGCTTTGCTGCTGGCAACGCCTAAGACTATCCGCTGGCAAGATGTAGTGCTGGCAGGTCTCGCGCTCTGCCTCATCTTCTTACCATACCTGGAATGGCTCCGTGTCTCGCATTTTGTGGATCTTAGCGTGCTACAGAGTGTTGCCTCATATCCACCTCAGATAGACACGCAAATTTATAACACCTATACAGCATTTATGAGTCCTTACATCCAGAGTCCCTCGAACCTGATAGATGTACTACCAGATCATCCTCAGAGCCTCTTAAGCGGGCCGGTCGTGCTGATGCTCCCGATCCGTTATCTTCTCCAGGTGATACACGTCACCAGCCCAATTCTGGCATTGGGGGGTGGTTTGGTCCTC
>JAFMRP010000447.1 GCA_017354095.1 Ktedonobacteraceae bacterium | reverse complement strand
GCAGATACCTCATCATTCAGTTCGTGCTCTATAGTAATGGCCTGGCGATACTCCTGTTCGGCCTCATCGAGATTACTCTGTTTCTCCAGAGCTTTGCCGAGCCGCTGGTGGGTCATACCTACCAGGCGCTGCTCATCGCGCATCTCATAGACGGAGAGGCTGCGCATGGCATATTCACGCGCCATAATGAGCTTGCCGGCGTTTTTATACTGCTGGCTAATCTCCATATACTTCTGAGCGAAGCCTTTGCTATCGCGATGGATATCTTCCAACGTTTGGAGGGCGAGATGATAGAAGGAGATAGATTTCTCCAGGTCACCCAGCCTGAAATAATCGTTGGCCAGGTTGCCGTAGACCTCAAGAAGGAAGACGGGATCGGAGATCTGGGCCTGTTCGATAGCAGAATGGCACTTCAGGTGGTTTTCCAGGGCCAGCGTATAGTTGTAGAGCAGGTAGTAGGACTTGCCAAGCAGGTTGCGCGCGCGCTCAGTATATTCGCTATCGTTCAGGGCCTCGCCCTGGGAGACAGCGGAGCGAAGGTCGACCACTGCTTCCTGATACTCGCCAACGCCCAGGTGGACCTGGCCGCGCAATAAATAGAGCTGATACACCTGGTCGGTGGTCACGCGCTCTGGCTGAATAGGAGCCAGAAGTTCTTCCGCCTGAGCATAGGAGCCCTGCTGAACAAGCACGCTGGCCTGTAGCAGATCCACCTCAACGCGCTGATCGGGACCGGTATCTGAAGGGGAATAGCCAACGGCCCGTGCGACATCGGCGCCAGATGGAGAACCTTCTAAGAGGAAGGTGAGGGGAACATCCAGGCGGCGGGCCAGTACGGAAAGTGCCTTTAACGAGGGGCGGATCTTCCCACGTTCGATAGCGGAGATATACGAAATGGAAAATTCAGGAGAGGCCAATTGGGCTTGAGTCATACCTAACTTGGTGCGAACCTCGTGAATATTCTTACCGACTCTCGCAGCAACTGCCCTCCCCACGTTGGCAGTTTCCAGGGATGGCATGAAATGGTTTTCCTTTCAATAAGTAGAGAGATTGCACTCTCAGCTAAGTAATAATAATGCCGAAACAATCTAGAGACAGTAGAAGCCTTTCCTCCCTACATAGCTACTTTTTGCAGGTGTGATGCGTTTGTAGCGCATGTAAAATACAATGTATTATACAATCACGCAGAAAGTACAAGGAGAGGAAATAGCTTGATAATACTCTATATTCCGTAGTCTAACATAAGCAGAGTTTCTAGTCAACCCATATTGTACTTTTTTCACAGTGTGATTATATAATTCTTCTTATCGATACACCGTGGGAGCATGCAATATTTTTTAACTAAAAAACCGACAGGTTTTAAATTTATTTTGTTCCTGCTGATTGGATGCATGCAATCCAAGTCATTATAACACAGCAGTACTTTAATACTGGAGAGTGAGCAGAAGTACCAGTACTAATCGAAGATGCGAGTACATATCGTTTTTACTGTTGAGTTTTGAGTGACATAAAAAAAGCGATCTTTCTGGTGATAATGCTCCTAACGCACTGGTCAAACGCCGTGGGCTACACTATAATGCAGGCACATTACCAATATGCTGATGTGGCCAGGATGGAGTCATGGCAGCACGCAGGGAGATCAAGGGGGATCGATGGCATGAAGGCTATACCATTATTATTCGAGCAGGCGGTTGCGCAGTATGGCGAGCGACCGGCGCTGCTTGAGCCCGGCGCAGACAATCGTATTTTGACGCTGACGTATCAACAGATGCAAAAGCGCGTGCATAGTTTCGCGGGCTATTTGCAGCAGCAGGGAGTAGCGAAAGGCGAGCGCATCATGATCTGGTCGGCCAGCCGTGCGGACTGGCTGATCGCATATACGGGCTCATTGCTTGCCGGATTAGTTGTTGTTCCACTAGATGTAAACACCAAAGAGGATTTTCTTAAACGTATAGCGGAGATTACAGAGGCCAGATTCTTGATCGCCACTCGCAAACAGTATGAGAATCTTCAGCAGCCGCCCTGTCCACTGATAGATATTGATGCTTTACCTGAGGGGGAGCTTCGAAGCGACGAGTTACCTGAAATTGATGAGAACGAACTGGCCGAGCTGGTCTTTACATCGGGCACGACCGGCCAGCCCAAGGGAGTCATGCTCTCGCATCGCAATATTGTAGCGAATGCGATCAGCGCCGTCGAAGTGGTTAAAATCAGCGCGGCAGATCGGGCGCTTTCTATTCTGCCGCTCTCGCACATGTTTGAGTTGACGATTGAGATAGCGCTGATATATCGAGGCAGTAGTGTTGTTTATGCGCGCACGCTGGCTCCTGATACATTATTGAAGCTACTCTCGTCGCAGGGCGTCACCTGTATGGTACTGGTGCCGCAGGCGCTGCAATTATTTCTCAACGGTATTGAGCGCGAGGTGCGGCGGCAGAAGCGTGAAAAGCAGTGGGAATGGCTACAGCGGCTCGCGCCCCGGCTGCCATTCGGGTTGAGGAGATATCTGTTTGGTGCCGTACACAAGCGTTTCGGTGGGCGTTTTCGTTTATTTGTGAGTGGTGGGGCATATCTGCCGCCTGTGCTGGGGCAGCGCTGGGAGAATATGGGATTCCGTGTGCTGCAGGGTTATGGGGCGACCGAGTGCGCGCCGATTGTCTCGGTTATTCCTTATGATGATAAGCGGCCCAACCTGGAATCAGTTGGCAAGCCGCTACCGGGTGTGCAGGTGCGTATTGCCGGGGATAAAGAAATAGAAGTGAATGGTCCGAACGTGGCTCTGGGCTACTGGAAAGATCCTGATGCTACAGCGGCAGTATTCAAAGATGGCTGGTACAGTACTGGTGACCTGGGTTATCTCGACGAGAAGCATAATCTCTATATTAAGGGGCGTAAGAAAAATCTAATCGTACTGGCGAATGGGATGAATGTTTATCCTGAGGATGTCGAGAATATGCTCAACGGGCATGCAGCAGTGAAGGAAGCGGTAGTGGTTGGTCTGGCAGAAGAGCGGCAGGGGTCGCAGGTGCATGCAATTCTGCTGATGAGCGACGCCAGCAAGGCCAGGGAAGCAATCCAGCAGGCGAACAAGCGGTTGGCAACCCATCAGCAGATCAGGGGGTTCACGGTCTGGCCTGACGAGGATTTTCCGCGTACGCATACGTTGAAGGTCAAGCGGCAGGATGTACTGACCCGGCTAGCGGAGGTGCGCGGGAAGTAAGGTAGAGGAAGAAGGAACATTTATGTTATACCTGGTTGCCACGCCGATTGGCAATCTCAATGATATGACGCTTCGCGCGCTGGAGACGCTGCGCGAGGTAGATATCATCGCGAGCGAGGACACGCGTAAAACAGGTCTATTACTCAAGCATTTTCAAATTCAGAAGCCGCAGATGGCTTTTCATGAGCATAATGAGCAGCGAGCGGGTGAGCGTATTGAGGAGTTATTGAAAGCGGGCCAGAGGGTAGCGGTAGTGACCAATGCCGGGACGCCGGGTATTTCTGATCCGGGTTTCACGCTGGTGCGCAGGGCTATTCAGGCGGGCATTGAGGTAACGATGATCCCGGGTCCAACGGCCTTTGTCATGGCACTGGTGCTCTCTGGCCTGCCGCTACACAGCTTCACATTCCGAGGCTTCGCGCCCCGCAAGTCAGGAGCGCGGCGCAGGTTTCTGGAGGTGGATAGGGATGCGCCACACACGCTCATCTATTACGAGAGTCCTTATCGCCTGGAGGATTTTTTGCGCGATGCGTTAGAGGTGTTTGGTGACCGTCCGGCGGCACTGGCCAATGAATTGACCAAGATGTTTGAGCGTATCGAGCGCGGCACGCTCTCCGAGCTGCTTGAGCGGATAGCAAAGAGCAAGGTGCGTGGGGAGTATATCGTTGTCATCGAGGGTTTGAGCAGGCGAAGCAGAGAACAGGCAAGCAGCGATGAAGAGCAGGAAATGGGGGAGGAAGGGTAGCTGGTCCCGGCAAAAACTTCTACCCTGATAAGTTAAAGGTATAGGCCGGGAGGTAGATGAAGCGGCGCGCGGCCAATGGTTTGGGGATAGGTGCATGTGGGACATCCCAGTAAACAGGGCAGATAAAGTTATCGCCTCTGCCGCTTTGTAGCGCGTAGGTCCATTCGCGGGTCACATAGTCGGTGTGCGAGGCACGGGCGGACCAGCCGAGCTGGAATACATCGGCGGTATCGATGGCATGTTTGACCTGCTCATGGAGCTGCAAGCCTGGCCGTAGATCCTCAATATTAACGAAATCGGCGCAGCCGATGGTACGGCAGGCATTCAGACAGGCCTGTCTGAATGCGACGTCATGGCGACTATACGATATAAAAGGGTGCTGGAAAAAGCCGCGGCTAACATCTTTATCGCTGCTCATGATCTCGATGTCGGGTTGTTTGACCGCTATCTCCAGGGGCAGGCGAGCGACGAGTAGTGGCCCGACAAAGACATAGATGGAGCCTTGCGGCGTTGTGTTGACCTGCTCGCGCCTGGCTGACAGACGCAGTTCCAGGCGGTGCCATTCATCTTGCCAGCGGAACGTGAGTCGCCAGGGATTGAAGGCGATGCCAGAACATTCCGGTATAACGGTGATGGGCAAACCGCGAAGGAGTTGACTGGACATCATTGGCTCGCGGCGCGGCGCTTCGTTGGCATCTTCCTGATAGAGGGCGGCATCTTTGTGGATAGCCTCAGCGGCATTTTCGTGATGGGCGTAGATCAGCAAGGCATACCAGCTGTTGGCGGCTACATCCGGAGGGTAGAAGACAGTGAAGCGCAGGTGAGCAGCGGGCAGCGCGGCTGTGGGGCCGGTGGAGGCCAGGAGCGAACCAGTTATGACTGATGGCTGTGCTGGCAGGGGACCGGACATGAACGGCTGTCGCTGTGTCGAAGGGATGCTGGGCATAGCGACTGGCTGCTGCGCTGGTTGTTGGACTGCTGGAGGCTGAGCAGGTGCGGCTTCGTCAAGGCGCAGCCACTGGTGATCCAGGGAAGTATAGGGGCGGCGAATGGTTGGCAGGCTGGAGACATCGCCACTGGCTTGAAAGATAAACAGCAAGCGGCCCAGGTGGATCTGGTCGCCACTACTGAGGGTGTAGGGCGTCATAGCTTCGATCAGTTTGCCATTGAGCAGCGTGCCATTGGCGCTGCCAACGTCTCGCAAGACATAGTCTCCATTTT
>JAFMRP010001641.1 GCA_017354095.1 Ktedonobacteraceae bacterium | reverse complement strand
GGCAACCTGGCATTTTTGCAGCGCCACATTGACGAGTTGCCTGAGGGCGAGCGCCGTACCATGCTGAGCGACGCGCATCAGGAGACGCTGCGCCTGGCACGCCTGGTGGACGATTTATTGCTGCTAGCGCGGGCCGATTCTGGGAGTGGGACCCTGCAATTATCAGCGCCAGTCGTGCATGAGCATTCCCAGAAGAGTGAGCCGCCTACGCAGCCGGTGGAGTGGGATCGCGCACTGCTGCAACTGGTGCGACAATTGCGCGGTCGCCTGAGCGTGGAGGGTTCACAACTGCAATTAGAGATTGGGCACATTGAACCGGTCAGAGTACGTGCCGACGAGGAGACGTTGCGCCGGGTGATGTTGATCCTGGTCGATAATGCGATTAAGTATACTCCGACACGAGATAGCAGCCGGAAGATCATCGTCTCGCTGCAACGTCTCGATAAAGAGGCTGTTTTTCATATCCGAGATAATGGCATCGGCATCGAGCCGGACGACGTGCCCCACATTTTTGAGCGCTTCTTCCGGGCCGATCTGGCCCGCTCGCGCAAAGGAACCGGCCTGGGGCTCTCTATCGCGCAGGTACTGATAGAGCAAATTGGTGGCCGTATCACCGTAGAGAGCGTACCGGGGCAGGGCAGCACATTTAGCGTCTGGCTGCCCCTGGAATAAAAAGCAAGGTCGTCTGATCTCAGCCCCACCTCAGTTTCTCCTCAGTTTCAACTTACCCGCGCGCAGTATACTGGTTCTGGCGTGGTGGGGTACACATGTCTGTTCCATCAGGCAGGCAGAGGTGTTGCGTTTGAGTCATCGAGAAACGTGTTAATGTATGGCTACTCATGGTTCTACTGATAATAGATGGCTAATTTACTCGCTTGTGAATCCACCGGGATCAGTAGATCTGAGACAGCATATACCGTGTACGAGGGGGCATTTGCTCCTGGCTGCGTGGTGATACTGAGGAGTCTGATAAATGATCGCGGGAAATGTCTGGCCGTGGATTGGATTCACCTTGTTTGTGCTGGTGCTCTTGGGGCTGGATCTGGGCGTGTTTAACCGCAAATCACATACTGTGTCGCTGAAAGAGGCGCTGGCATGGAGCACAGTCTGGATCGTCCTGGCACTCGCATTTAACGCCGGTGTTTACTTCTTGAGCGGGCCGGAGCCGGCCTTACAGTTTTTTACCGGCTACCTGATCGAGAAATCTCTGAGCGTTGATAACATTTTCATTTTTGTGCTGCTTTTCAGCTACTTCAGCGTACCCAGCCAGTACCAACATCGTGTATTGTTCTGGGGAGTGCTGGGCGCGCTGGTGATGCGAGCCATTTTCATTCTGGCGGGTGCAGCACTGCTGCAGACATTTCACTGGGTGATCTACGTGTTCGGCATCTTCCTGATCTTTACCGGCATTAGGATGGGGTTACACAAAGAGAGAGAGGTACATCCTGATAAAAATCCAGTGGTCAAGCTGATGCGGCGTGTGCTCCCCGTGACGGGGAGTTATTATGGGCGGCGCTTTTTCGTGCGTCTGGATGGGAAGTTGATGGCCACGCCGCTGCTGCTGGTGCTGGTGGTAATCGAGACGACGGACCTGGTTTTCGCGGTCGATTCGATTCCAGCCATTTTCGCCGTCACTACAGATCCATTTATCG
>JAFMRP010001640.1 GCA_017354095.1 Ktedonobacteraceae bacterium | reverse complement strand
CCTCTGACGCGTCCGCCTCGCCACGAGGGTATGGGGCGCGAGCCGGTGGCCACTTCAAAGGCGGCGCGGGCAAGCAGGCGCGTTGAGTCCAGAGTGGGTAGGGGAGAGATGCCGGGCGTTACGAGGAGGGGGATCTCAGTGCAGACGAGAGCCACTGCATCACACCCCCGCGCCTGTAACTGTTCGATGATGTGAACGTACTTCTGACGCGAAGTGTCGGAGAAGATGCCGTTTACCAGTTCCTGAAAGATGATCTCATCGATGGTGCGGCGCTCCTCTGCTTCGGGCACTGTGGCAAGGATTCCGTGTGCTGCCAGCGCTTGAGGATAGAGAGGAGCGTTCATGGTATATTTTGTTCCCAGTACACCAACATGTTTGTAGCCGCTTTTAGCAGCCTGCTCGGCGACAATCTCGGCGATGTGCAGGCCTGGAAGCGCGAGGTCGGTACCCGGCTCTTCCAACGCGATGTGAGCGGTGTTATCCGGGCAGAGGAAGAAGTCCGCGCCGGCCCGCGCGAGCGTGGCAGCGCTTTGGGCCAGGATCGCCCTGATGGGCGCGTAATCGTTTGCTTCCCACGCCGCCATACTCTGTCCCATCGCGATGCAGTCGAGGGTTACGTCTGGATGCTCATGGGGACCCAACTCGCGAAAGCCTTCCTGGCAGAACGCGCGAAGGCAGAGTGCTGCCCCTTCTACGCTGTGAGCGAGAATGCCGGCATGTTTCATCGTGATTGCGACCTTTCTGTGCTATGTGAGGTGTGAGCGGTGTCTGGCCGCTTCCAGGGGTGTTATAGCATACAACTCTCCACCACCGCAACCATGAGGGCTTTCCCTTAGATATGTTCTGACTGTACGCTGGTGGATGTTATGGTGCGTGTTTGTAGGAGAGAGCAGTGAGTTGAAGTAGGGAGAGGGTAGCAGATGCAAGTGACGCAACCGTATCTTTCGATCTGTGATCACGCGATTATTGGTGATCTGCAAACTGTGGCGCTCGTTGGAGTAAACGGTACCATTGACTGGTACTGCCTGCCGCGTATCGATTCGCCCAGTGTTTTTGGTGCTTTGCTGGACGCCAATAAGGGTGGTTTTTTTCGTCTGGGTGCGGCTGATCCAGCAAGCGAGTATCAGCAGCTCTACTTTCCCGATACGAATGTGCTCCTCACGCGCATGGCCACTGATGACGGATATGTGGAGCTCACAGATTTTATGCCGATACAGGAGCGGGGCGTTCCAGATGTGGAACATGCCCTGATACGTTCTGTGACTGGTGTCTATGGTGAACTTGAGATCGTCGTAACGTGCCGGCCAGCTTTTAATTATGCGCGAGATACGTCCAGGTTGAGTATCTCAGAGGAGGGGGCGCTCTTTCGTGGTAGTGATTTCGTGCTGGCCCTGGCGTCGCCTGTGCCGTTGAAAGAGGATGGGTATGGGGGTGTGTCGGCAACATTCACTTTGCGGAAGGGCCAGTCCGTTCACTTTCTCTTACAAAGCCTCCATGAGCATAGTGTGTTTCCCCAGCCGCTCTCAGATCAGTTGTACCAGCGGCTCTTTCGGGAGACGCTCGATTACTGGTATGACTGGGTCTCGCAATGCACCTACCAGGGGAGGTGGAGGGAGATGGTGTATCGTTCCGCGCTAGTTTTAAAGCTGCTCA
>JAFMRP010000446.1 GCA_017354095.1 Ktedonobacteraceae bacterium | reverse complement strand
CTGCTGAATATGTGCCAGACGTTTCGCATTCGCTCGGCAGTAGACAAGCAGCGTGGTTATCGCTTCATCCCACAGAAACCAGACAGGGACTGGCTGTGGCACTCCTTTTGTGTCAACGGTTGTCAGCCAGATCAACGGTTCGTCATGCAGTCGGCGCGCGATGCTTGCCCCAGATGGCGAGGCCGGGTCTGGAAGGTGAAAAGGCATGCTATCTTCCTCTCGTTTGTTCATCGTTTGTTGGACCATGTCTCTCAGTTGCTTGACTTTGCAACTGTCGCCTTTCATACTAGAGGAGGAAAACCTCATGATCAATAGGCAATCGTGCGCGTGTGTTGAGTATTGAACACAACAGCAAAACTGTTGAGGAATGAGAGGTGGGCAGGAGGCCGTCACGCGGAAACAGAGAGGAGCAGATGGTGTGCCAATCCCGAAGAGACGTATGGATCGACGCGCCCAGCGAACGCGCCAGGTGCTGAGGCAAGCGTTCATTGAAGTTGTGCGAGAAAAAGGCTTTGCAGCAACGAGTATTCAGAATATCACTGCGCGGGCGAACGTCAATCGGGGAACGTTTTATCTTCACTTTACGGATAAATATATGTTGTTGGATGCGTTCCTGCGTGAGGATTTTCAGCAGCTCCTGGCAAACGCACTCCCTCCCACATCTGGGTGGGACAAGAAAACATTGCATCGACTCATTCAGACCCTCTTGAACTACTTCGAGAAGAAATATCACCATCAACATCATCTGCCACGCGCAGTTGCCCCGTTGGTTGAACAGGCCATTCACGAGGAACTCACCGGGCTTCTCTTGACGTGGCTGAAACAGAGCAAGAGCAAGGAGACACGATGGCGAGTGCCAAAGGAAACAATCGCCCGCGTTGTGAGTTGGGCCATTTTCGGAGCGGTTCTCCAATGGAGTCAAGAGGAGTCCACAACCTCATCAGAGCAAATGGCCAATGATATCCTGCTAGTGATTATGGAAGGGGTAACGCGCCTGGCTCCCCAAGCCTCACCAGAGTAATCCCTCATCCAGCAGCTTCTCTTTTTGCCCGCCATCTTTTTTGAAGAAAGGTACCTCTTTTGTGCCTTCATTCTCCTGAAGCATTTCTGGGTCGAGTGGTACTCAGTCGAGGGAAAGTTGAGAGGTGAAAGAAACTGGATGTCCTCCTCGCGTCTTAGCTTGTTGTTTGAGCGTCCAGATCTAAATGTGCAAAAACGTCATATGGCCTGGAACCCTGGTAATGATCCTCGGCATTGTAGTTCCTCCACCATATCTGGTGGGCCTGCTGGATCTCCGGCCAGGTGCGCGCGTTGGAGAACGCGTGGTCACTCAGCCTTCTCTGGATATACGTTACTTGGAATACCCTCCTTGTGGTAGAATAGCAGTGATAGAAAATGTGTTCTCAGAGTGTGTGAAGGGAAAGGAGCAAGAAGCATGCTTCCTACCACGAATCTCGACCTGTTCGCGGGAATTCCCGTCGCCGACTACGCGGCGGCGCTCTCATGGTACACACGGCTGCTGGGCTCGGAGCCCTCTTTCTTTCCGAACGACAGAGAGGCTGTGTGGGAGCTGGCTCCGCATCGGTACGTGTATATTGTGCTGCGACCGGAGCACGCTGGCCACGCCGTGCACTTGAGCTTCGTCGATGACCTCGATGCGCTCGTCGCGCAGATAGCCGAGCGGGGACTCGAGCCTGCAGAGCGGGAAACCTACTCCAACGGCGTGCGCAAGATCACATACCGCGATCCCGACGGAAATGAGATCGCATTGGGCGGCGCTCCACCAAAGTAACAAGCGTACTGGGAAGCAGAGATTCCATCTCAAACGGCTTCACAGAGCCCGCGTACCCGCAGAGTCCGAAAGGGGGGTCATATGTCTTCATCGACCAGTTCAGATGGTATTGAATGGTTCCGCTATCCGTTCTCGCAACGCATGACCTCGCCAAGAGCTGGCTGACCACCGAAACGCTGCTAGGACTTGCTCCCAACACGCTTGATGCCTATGCCCGTGGCCTTGATGACTTTCTGGGTTTCTGCCAGAGAGCAGATATTTCACCAGTGACAGCCACACGGGCAGATCTCGCTCGCTATGTTGGCGATCTGCGTGGTCGCCCTCGCCTCGCATCGAACCCGCGTTCTCCTAGTCTGACCCCATCAACTGGTTTATCCAATGCGACACTTCAGCAGCGATTAACGGCAGTCCGTTTGTTTTTTGATTTCCTCATTGAGGAGGGAAAACGAGCAAATCATCCTGTTGGTCGCGGAAGATACACTCCTGGCAAGTCGTTTGGAGCTGATCGTGAACGGGCGCTGGTCCCTCGTTTCCAGACCTTGCCTTGGATTCCGAGCGAGGAACAATGGAGAGCCTTTCTGGCTGTGGTGAGGCAGGCTCCGCTGCGAACACGCTGTATGGCTGCCCTGGCCTACGATGCAGGGTTACGACGCGAAGAAGTGTGCTCGTTGCGAAGTGACGATCTTGATCCAGCTCATCGTATGGTCCGTGTCCGCGCCGAGGTGGCCAAAGGGAGCCGAGAGCGCGTCGTCCCCTACTCTGCCACCACTGGCGAACTTTTGCGAGCGTATCTGGCCCATCGGCGAACCATCGCTCACACACGAGGTCCTCTGTTCCTCTCCGAGTCGCCAAGTTTGGTGGAGTGCGATGTCCACATCGAATAGTGCAGCGTGGTACCTCCCATCAGGAGATCAATTGCATATCTGCTAGTAGCAGGTGTCCGACGATACATTCACCCGTCCTTTTGCTGATTCTTCTTGCCCTCGCGCACTGGTTTTCGTACCGCCTTGCTGATTTTCACGGCGGAGCCAGAGAAAGGCAACGATTCCCGCAACAAAATAGAAACACTCTCCAATGAGAAGCACATACCTGTTACTTAGTTGAAGAGTCAGGAGACTGGAGAGGATCATCCCACCAAGATACAAAAGCATGTTGACGGTTGCGTAGGTACCAAGCACCCGTCCACGGTACTGATCAGAGATGCTCTGCTGAAGTGCGGTGTAGATGTTGACGAAGAAAAAGACGATAGGAGCCCCCATCAGAGCAGCACACGTGATCACGACAGGCAGGATGGGAAAAGCGACCTCAATGAACCCAAGCATTGCAGTCACTGCTGCGGCCAACGCAAGCAGTTTGAAGGGATGGAGCATTTTGGTGATGTGATTGATCACGAGTGAACCAATCACGGCCCCAGTTCCCTGGGCAGCAACGATCCAACTGAAGAGCACCGCATTTCCCCCAGCGACCTGACTCAAAAATGGCGTCCCCACGGCCCTGATCATACCATCCCCCAGCATGGCTGTTCCTGAAATGAGAAACAAGATAAGGATGATGCGCTCTGCATGCAGAAACCTGAGCCCTTCCAACCATTCTTGCCAGAACATGGAATGTGTGCTTCTGTGAGGAAGCCTCGGCGGGAATGATCCTCGCGGTGCTCCTGGTGGGAGTACGACAAGTAAGCTCATGAGACCGGAGAAGACATACGAGAGGCTATCTGTGATGATCACTGCCTCTAGTCCCAATATCCCAAAGAGGACTCCACCTAGCAGAGGTCCGATCAGACGCATGAGTTGTGCTCCCAACGCATTCATGGCATTGGCCGCTGTCAGATGCTCTTCACCGACCACCACAGGAATGAGTGCGCCCTGGGCTGGCGCAAACAATTGTGAGATTGCCCCTTGCACGAAGACCACTCCATAGACGAGTCCGAGCCAGGTGTGATCCTGCACCAGCAGCAGGGGGAGTAACACCAGCGCACGAGACACATCCGTGATGATCATCGTCCGTCTGCGATCCCAACGGTCTACGAACACCCCTGCAAGGGAACCAAGACACAAGCTCGGCAGCGTTTCGACAATGAACATGGCTCCTGTTGCTAGTGCTGAGCCGGTGCGCTGATACACAAACAAAGGCAGGACAAGGAGCAGGAGCCAGTCACCCAGGAGCGAAATGACCGATCCAGCCCACAAGAGCGCAAAGTTGCGTTGTCGCAAAACGGCAAGCATGAGGAAACCATCCTTTCATTGAGAGGAAGTCAAAAGTCGACAATCGTGTTGATTCTTCCTAGAGTGCTACCAGCACCTGCCCTGTTTGCGCATGGACAAAGAATGTCCGCTGAGCCGCACTGGTGATATCAAGCAAGCGGACGCGAAGCGCTGGCTGTCCCGCGTAGTCCATGAGTTGCTCCGGTTCATGAAGCCAGCGCGGATGTTGTGCCATGAAGTGCTGCGCCAATGGATGCGCCCAGGCAGGAGAGCCTGCTGGTGCCATCGAGAGCATCCCACAGGCGTGACAGTGTTGCAGCCAGCGCAAGCCCTGCCAGCGGGTCAAGGGAGGAATGAATTGCAGATCGTCAGCACCTGCAAGCTGGGTTTCCACTGGTGCTCCACAGCGCCAGCAGACCTGTCGATACGATACCGATGACCAGGAAGGCATTCGCTTGATGAGGCGACGGAGAGCAGGTCGAAACGACTGCAAGCCTTGTAGTTCGCTATGGGGTCCCGCGCTAATCCACTCTCCACCCGATTTGGAGAGACAGCCAGGGCAGCGCATATGCAGCATCACCTCATCATTGGGAAATCGCTCGAAGCGACCTTGCAGATGGTGGCGGGCACAGAACAGACACCAGATGCGTGTCTGGTGCCAATCGGACGAGGCTTGCTCGTCTACGACCAGTCCAAATGCCTCTGCATCAGGACGAAGTTCGCGACTGAGCACCTGACGGAGTTGACGGCGGGCGCGATGCAAGCGGACCTCCAGTGCTTTGAGGGACACGCCTAGTCGTTGGGCTGCCTCTCGCTGTGAGAGGTCAGCCAGGTAATAGAGTTCCAGGGCTGTGCGCGCGGTCGGAGGCAGATGCCCTAGTGCACGTGAGAGGACCTGCGCGAGGTCCTGGCGACCCAGTTCCTCCATCGGATCGAGCATGTGTTGGTCAAACCGCTCTTCCCAGAAGGCATCTCCTGTATCTTCATGCTCGTCGGAGAGCAGAGGGGACAGTGAAACTTGCCGAAGATCTGCCGTCATCTGGGCCTTCACCCAACGTCGGCAAACATTGCGACAGATTCCGCTCACCCAGGCTTCCAAACGATCTGGCTCACGCAGGTGCTCAAGATGTCGCCAGGCTTCCAGAAATGTCTCTTGTGCCACATCTTCAGCAGCATCAGGAGGGACTCCCCAGGCT
>JAFMRP010001639.1 GCA_017354095.1 Ktedonobacteraceae bacterium | reverse complement strand
CGTTCGGTGATATCGCGTATGATACCGCTGAACAATGCGCCGCTTTCTGTTTTCCAAGATGATAATGACAGCTCTACCGGGAATTCGCTGCCATCCTTTCTCAGCCCATGGAATTCCACTACTCTCCCCATGATGTACTGAGTACCGGTGCGCCGATATCGCTCCCAACCTTGCTGATGAGCCTGCCGATGACGTTCTGGTATGATCATTGTAAGTGGTTGGCCCAACGCTTCATCTTCTGTGAATTGAAACATGTCCTGCGCGGCTCCATTCCAGGAGATAATTCTGCCCTCGCTATCGGCGGAAACGATGGCGTCATTGGCTGATTCAGCCACGATGCGATAGCGAGCCTCGCTTTCGCGCAACCTTCCCTCGGCCCGATTACGCGCTTCGTTGAGCGAGCTGATCAAGACTGCGACCAGTACAAAGACGGCCAGCTGCGAGACCCTGCCCCAACCTGTAGTAAGACTTCCGGGTGCGGACAACAGGAAATAGTCGATGGACAAGGCAGATAGGAAAGTGGCGAAAAGACCAGGTCCCAGACCTCCATACCGAGCGCTCACCAACACCGCCGGTAAGAACAGTATGAAGATACTATGTTCCAGCAGCGGCTTGAGCAGCAGCGTGAGCAGCAAGGCCAGCACCACGGCAAAAACTGAAGTCCCGTAGTGCAGCATAGAGCGTATATACTGGGGCATAATGCCGTCCTCATTGATAATTGGATGGGGCTATTTTAAACCATGCGCATCCGGCGCATCCAGGAACCTGCGTGATTGAATTTGTCTCAATCTCATGTGCTTCTGTAAACTTAACAAAGATGGAAATGATCTATGGCTTATCTACCCATTGAAAATTACGGCATTATAGGCGATATGCATTCAGCTGCGCTGGTAGGCATAAACGGCTCAATCGACTGGTTATGTTTGCCGCGCTTCGATTCACCCAGCATATTCGCCGCAATTCTGGACGATGAAAAAGGCGGCCGCTTTGACATCTCGTCTCTCATCGAAGGAGTCAAGTCCAAACAGTTTTACTGGCCTGATACGAATGTACTCGTGACGCGCTTTCTCTCCACTGCAGGAATCGCTGAGGTGGTCGACTATATGCCTGTAGGCGAAGCAGCACAGCGTTTTGGTAAGCACCAGCTCGTTCGCCGGATCAAGGTTGTGCACGGCGAGATGCCGTTTCGACTGATCTGCCATCCCGCATTCAACTATGCGCGCGATCCACACGAGACTACTCTGACAGCCGACGGAGCCTGTTTTAATTCAGCTCTGTTAAGCCTTGGTCTTACCTCACAAGTTCCGTTCGAACGAGACGATAAAGGGGTAAAGGCTGATTTCACCTTGCGCGAAGGAGAGACGGTCAGTTTCGTATTGCGCCAGATTGAGCCGGACAGCAGTTGTGGGCGGGTGTTATCGGAAGAGGAAATCGAAGCGCAGTTCAGGCTGACGGTTGATTTCTGGCAGCACTGGATCGCAGGCTGCGAATATACAGGAAGATGGCGCGAGATGGTCTATCGTTCAGCGTTGGCGCTCAAGTTGCTGACATACGAGCCGACCGGAGCGATTGTCGCCGCACCCACATGCAGTCTGCCGGAGATGATCGGCGGAGTGCGCAATTGGGATTATCGATATACCTGGATTCGCGATGCG
>JAFMRP010000445.1 GCA_017354095.1 Ktedonobacteraceae bacterium | reverse complement strand
AGCCTGGAAGAAGATCTATTGCGGCGCGACTTTACCATCAACGCCATGGCGCGTGATCCCCTGAACGGGCACATCATCGACCTGTTTGGCAGCCGCCAGGATCTGAAAGCGCAGGTGATTCGCGCTGTTGGCAACGAGCCGGACAAACGCTTTGATGAAGATCCGCTGCGCCTGCTGCGGGCGGTACGGTTCGCGGCCCAGCTCGATTTTGGCATCGAGCCCGAAACCTACGTCTCGATTGCGCGCCAGGCATCCAAGCTGCAAAAGATCAGCCGGGAGCGCATTCGCGACGAAATGAACAAGTTGCTGCTCTCCGCGCATCCCCGTAAAGGGCTTGATCTGCTGGTGGAACTGGGATTGATGGAGTGGATTATCCCGGAAGTGCTGGAACTGCGCGGCGTCAGTCAACAGTCCTTGCCACGCGCCATCTCGACCAAGGATGTCTATTCGCACGTCTTGCGCGTGGTTGAACGCACGCCAGCGCGTCTCATCACGCGCTGGGCTGCCCTGTTGCATGACATCGCGAAGCCGCGCACCAGGACGATCGAGGATGGCAAGGTACACTTTATCGGGCACGAGGATGTAGGGGCCTACATGGCTCGTGCTATCCTCAAACAGCTGCATTTCGACCGTGAATTTATCGAAAACGTCTCCAAATTGGTGCGCCTGCATATGCGGGCCAACGCCTACACCTCCGAGTGGACCGACGGGGCGGTACGCCGCCTGATGCTGGAGAGCGGCGACATCCTGCCTGACCTGCTCGACCTCTCGCGCGCCGACATCACCAGCTATCGCGTGGAGAAGATCGCGCGCGCGACGGCACGGGTGGCGGAGCTTGCTGAACGCTGCCAGCGCCTGAAAGAAGAGGCCGAGCGCGTGCCGCTGAAGAGTCCACTGGACGGTAATGAACTGATGGAAATATTCCAACGCGGACCCGGCCCCTGGCTGCGCCCCATCAAAGAATACCTGCTGGGCCTGGTAATCGACGGCGCACTGGCGCCCGATGACAAGCAGGAAGCCGCGCGCCTGGCCCGGGAACGCATGCAAGACCTGTGACCTGTTGTATTCCTCCTCGCCGCCTGCGGCGAGGGAACAGCACACCTCGTGATCTTGGCCTGGGGGAAAAAAACTTGATGAATGTATTGCGGGACGACATCGTCCACTACCTGAACACCTATCTCAATATCGACGCCTTCAGAGACTACGGCCCCAACGGCATGCAAGTCATCGGTAAACCCAGCATCAGGCGCGTCGCGCTGGGCGTGAGCGCCAACCTGGAATGTTTTCGCCTGGCGGTTGAGGGCGGTGCAGATATGCTGCTCGTACATCACGGGCTTTTCTGGGACAATATGTCGCGCCGCGTGGGCACCATGATGAAGGCACGCCTCAAAATGCTCTTCGACCAGGATATTTCTCTGCTGGCCTATCACCTGCCGCTGGATGCGCACGCCGAAGTTGGAAACAACGTGCTCTGGCTGCAGCGCCTGGGCTTCTCGCTCGAAGGTATCACGCTGGGCGAGTCGCGCGGTCGGGCGATCGGAGCCATTGGTACCGCCCCCTCGCGGCAAACCCTGCAGCATCTTGTGGAGCGGGTAGAAGAGGAGAGCGGAGCCAGGCCGCTGGTCTATCAATATGGCCCGCGCACCGTGCGCCGCCTGGGTGTCGTTACCGGTGGTGGCCAGGGCTACCTGCTTGAGGCCATCGCCAACGGCTGCGATACGTTCCTGACCGGCGAAACGGGGGAGCCAACGGAGGCCATCGCTCGCGAGGAAGGCGTCAACTTTATTGCAGCCGGGCATTATAATTCAGAAAAGATTGGAGTGCAGGCGCTCGGTGAGTTATTACATACGCAGTTTGATGTCGAGACCTTCTTCTGCGACGTACCCAATCCGGTGTAACCCGATCATCCCATAAAAGGACAAAACGATGGCAGATGAACAGAAAACAAATCCTCAACAAACACAACGGCAGGCACCACAGCCAGCCAGCTCCCGGGGTAGCAAACGCGGCGGGAAAAGCGGCCAGCCGAAAATTGGTGGCACGGCTGTACAGGGAGCAAAATCAATGCAGCCCAAGCCCTCGCCCGCCTCGGTCAAAGATCCCAATCAGCAGCAAATGCTGAGCTATAACCGCGACATGCGCCGGCGTATGGAGAATCTCGGCACCGGACCAGCCGGCCCGGATGAGCGAATGGAGAAGATGCGCAACAAGCGCAACAAGCGCATTGAGCGTCGCAAGCAGCGCCTGGATGAACGCAAACAGCAGGCTCTCAAAGCCGTGCCCAAGAGTAGCGTCAGACTCAACCTCAAAAACTTCCTGTTCCCGATCACTGTCGTGGCTGTGCTTCTCCTGCTCATCGTCCTCTTCATCATTTTGCGCCTGACGCATGTCGTTGGCTAACAGACAGAGAACACCGGTCGTTTATATGCTCGCCCGATGTTCTCTGTCTTTTTCCGTCCTCTCGTCACTGCGCCTCGCCGTGCCAGATACGCTGCATCTCGCTGTTCGTAGCCAATAAATCATCCAGCGTGCCATGGGCGACGATCTCCCCTTCCCGCAGCACGATAACCTGGTCCGCGCGCTTCAGCACTGCGCGCCGATGTGAGACCGCCAGCACCGTCACCTCCTGGCGCGCGAACATACGCTCCCAGAGCTGCGCCTCCGTCTCCACGTCCAGCGCGCTTGACAGGTCATCGACGATATACAGTTCTGCTGGCCGCACAAACATGCGTGCCGCCGCTGCTCGCTGGATCTGTCCGCCTGAGAGGCGCACGCCACGTGGTCCCACCTTCGTCTCCAGGCCCTGTACCATCTCCGCGATATCTGGCTTTAGCACTGTCAGTTCCAGCGCCTCGTCTAACTCTTTCTCGCGCTTCGGCAGACCCATCAGGATGTTGTCGCGCAGCGTATCGCTGAAGATGCGCGGCACCTGCGCGGTATAGGCGCTGTGCGGCGGCACAAAGAACGCCGCCGGGTCCTCCAGTCTCTGCCCATTCCAACAGATCTCGCCCGTATCTGCCGGCAGCAGCCCTGACATCGCCTGCAGCAGGGTTGTTTTGCCCGCGCCAATCCTGCCGGTCACGACGGTCAACGTCCCACGCTTGAGCGAGAAGTTGATATCGCGGATGCCGCGCTCCGTATCGGGGTAGCGGTAAGCTAGTCCCTTGACTTCCAACGTGCTCAGACGATTGCTGCCAGCTTCTGGCAGCGCCGGAAGCTCTGGCGGCGTGCCGCGCATATAGAGCCGGGTCGGGGTAACCAGGCGACGCGCTGGCTCACCGCGTAACAGCGTGCTCAACCGCTCGACGGAAACCCCCGTCTGTCGATATGAAGTAAGCATCCTGCCAAAGAGCTGGGTAAACTCGGTAATCCAGGCCAGGTAGTAGACAAACAGCGCGAAATCACCCACGGTGAATGCCTTCGCGTGCATCGCCTGCCCTGCCAGCAACAGGATCGCCCCCGTGCCTATGCTCACCGTATTAGAGAAAGTCGATTGCAGCACCTGCTCCAGCAGGCGGTCACGCACCGTTGTCTTGAGCCGCACAGTATTCAGGTGCTTGAAATGTTCGATAGCCTGCTCCTGCGCATTGGCCACCTGCACCGCCTGCACCGAGCCAAAAAGCTCGCCCAGAAAGCCCGTGACCGCGCCTGTAGCGTCGCGACTCTGTTTCCGCCGCTGTTCCAGGGCGTGACCAGCCAGGTGAACAATCAGTACAATCACGATCAGGGGAATACAGACCGTCAGCGTGATCAGGGCGCTGATGCGCAGCATCACAACAAACGCGACCGCGACAAAGATGATCAGGGCGATTAAATCGTTAAAGCCGATTAAATAGGAAGAACTATCGTCCACATCGTCCCGCAGGCGGCTGATGGCCTCGCCTGACGAAGCCGGCAGCGCGCTCGCCCCTGGTAATTCGAGGATGCGCGCGAAAACATTCTTCTGCACCAGGGCCGCGCAAGTATACATAAAGGGTGCATTCGTCAGCTGGCAGCAGATAAGAAAGGCTATCCGTCCGGCAAACGACATCAGAAGAAGCGCCGCGATCCACCACAGATCCGGACCCTGTGGCGTGGCCAGGCGGTCAAAGAAGTTCTGTGCCAGCAGGCCCGGTATCTGTGAAAAGACAAACACCAGAACGATCGCGAGACAATTCAATGCATAGTTCCAGGGTTGAAAGCGGATCAAACCCCAGAAGTAGCGCCAGGCTTTCAAGAGAGTACCTCCTCATGCGCGGTCTGTAACAGTTGAGAGAAGCGAGAACTGCTATCGCCAACCAGTTGCTCGCGCGGGCCATATTCACGGATCTGGCCATCGTCCAGAATCATAACCGTATCAGCTCGCTTCACGGTGCTGAGCCGGTGCGCGATGATGATACCGGTGCGTCCCTTCAACAGGCGATCAACAGCCTGTTCAAGCAGGTTTTCCGTCACTGGATCGAGGCGTGACGATGCTTCGTCCAGAATCACCAGCCGCGGATTTTTGAGAAAGACGCGCGCGAAGGCCAGCAGCTGCGCTTCGCCGGCTGAAAGTCCACCACCGCCCGCCGCCAGCATCGTATCCAGCCCATCTGGCAGGCGCTTCAGCCAGGGCAGCAGCCCCAGCGTGTTCAGGGCCTCCATAATGCGCTCATCGCTGATGGTGCTATCAAAAAGCGTCAGGTTATCGCGAATGCTGGCCTGAAATAGCTGGACATTCTGCGTCACCATGCCAACCATATCGCGCAGGTCCTCCAGCCTGGCTGTACGCAGATCATGGCCGCCCAATCGGATCGCGCCGCTGGCGGGATCATACAGGCGCAGCAGCAGGCGCGTCACCGTCGTTTTGCCGCTGCCTGTGCGCCCCAGCAGTCCCAGCACCCCACCCGGCTCGATTTTGAACGTCAGGTCTTTGATAACCATATCCTCCTCGCCATAACCAAAGGACACATGCTCAAACTCAATCGAGAGCGCCTGCTCTGGAAAGATGGCCCCGGGCCCATCTGTGAGCTGGCTGGTAACCTGGAAGAGGTCCGTCACACGCGCGAAGCCAGCGCTCGCCTTCTGGAAATCGTCAAGCTGTTCCGCCAGGGCATCGATTGGCTGGACGATCAACTGCGTATAGTAGTAGACCAGAAATGCCAGGCCCAGCGTCATCGAACCGGTATGGTAAAACCAGGCAATCAACACAAATGCAACCACTACTCCCAGCGT
>JAFMRP010001638.1 GCA_017354095.1 Ktedonobacteraceae bacterium | reverse complement strand
GTGCTCGGAAAGGAAGACCCTTGATATTCCGCCAGAAACGGCAAGTCTCTTGTCCAGACGGCCAACGATGCTCGCGCATCTGGCGCTACGCGCCCAGGCCGTCTGCAAGGAATCTGACGTGCCTCCGCTTCGCGTCATCTGGCGGCAAGGAAGACCCTTCGTATTCCGACTCCCAACGCCGCTAGCGCGGCTGGCGCTGCGCGCCCAGGGAGTCGGTAGGGAAGACCCTTCGTATTCCGACCACCAACGCTGCTATCGCAGCTAGCGCTCCGCGCTCAGGTAGTCGGCAAGGAAGCACCCGCAAGGGATGGCCCTACATTTTGGGTGAGCAAGGGAGGTAGGGGAAGGTGTGCAGGGTCTGGTAGGGAGCCTACGGGTTCCCGCTAAAGCGGGCGGCTGCACCGGGATTCGGATGGGTCAATAGGCAACGAGGATTGCCTACGGGGTTTCATTGACTGTATTATGCGCCGGATTTTTCCTGTGCAGAAAGAATGTGTTATGTATGGTGAGATGAACTGGCCCTGGAGATGGAATCGATACCATGGCTTTGCATCTATGCTACAATAAACGGAGATATCACATGCACAGAAGGCAGGAAGAACGCAATGCAAGACCGCTATTCACGACAAACGCTATTCAGTCCAATTGGAGATGCGGGACAGGAGCGCCTGCGCGCTTCTACGGCAGCGATTATCGGCTGTGGGGCACTGGGCACGGTACTGGCCAACAATTTATGCCGGGCGGGGGTGGGACGCCTGATCATTGCCGACCGTGATTATATTGAAATGAACAATTTGCAGCGCCAGATTCTCTTCGATGAGGACGATGTCGCGCGGCGCTTGCCCAAAGCGATAGCGGCGGCAGAAAAGTTGCGCAAGGTGAATAGTGATGTTCATGTAGAGGCGTTAGTCGAAGACATCCATGTTGAGAGTATCGAAGTATTGGTACGCGATAGTGATATTGTGCTGGATGCTACAGACAACTTCGAGACGCGTTACCTGATCAACGATGCCTGCATTAAATATCAGCGCCCCTGGATCTACAGCGGAGTCATAGCGGCCTATGGAGTCACGATGAATATCTTACCAGGGGTTACCGCTTGCCTGCGTTGCGCATTTCCAGATATGCCGCTACCCGGCACAACGCCTACCTGTGATACGGTAGGCGTGCTCAACGGCATTGTGGGTGCGGTCTCGGGCATTGCCTCCACAGAGGCGCTCAAGATTCTGCTCAATAGCGACAAGGTGAGTCGCGAAATGACCTGGCTAGACCTGTGGGAGAATACATTTGACCGTATTGAGATCCAGCGCCAGCCTGGCTGTCCGGCCTGCGATCAGCACTCGTATGAGTTTCTTAACACACTCAGCGTAGGTGGCAGCACCAGTCTCTGTGGGCGTAATGCTGTGCAGGTGCGTGCCAGTGGGATGAACGGTGGCCAGTTGGAATTTCCGGCGTTGGCGGAGCGGCTGCAGCCAATTGGGCAGGTCCAATACAATGCATATTTGCTGCGTTTTCAGGTTGATAGTTACGAAGTGACGGTCTTCCCGGATGCGCGTGCCATTATCAAAGGTACCAGTGATGAGCAGGTAGCGCGCTCTGTTTACGCACGCTATATTGGTATGTAGACACTAGCACTCGTCAAACTGCGTTTGACG
>JAFMRP010001637.1 GCA_017354095.1 Ktedonobacteraceae bacterium | reverse complement strand
ACTTGAGAGATGGGAAAGGAGAAAGTATACTTCTTGCTGCTTCATGCCTATCCTTCCTGAGCAAACAAACTGATCCGGACAGAGACTGTCCAAGAGTGTCCTCGTATGAGAGCGTACCAAGGTTTACAATGCCGTTGGCATGATCTGCAGATAGCACTAGGCTCGTGGGTGTGCTCAAAATGCAGATCTCAAGGCTTCCGTTGTTGCACTTCGTGCCATGAAATTCTACCGATGTGAGGTCACGCTTTGGGAGTCGGAACTCCCCATCAGATTATGTAAGAGGCATGATGTCATCGCAACGAGCCCATTCCTGAAGCGTCTATACAAGAGATTTGGAGTACTAAGCATGCGAGACGTGAGCTATCAGGCTGATCAAGGGGAACGCTCGGGGAAGGGAGAAGATGCAGATCGCTCTTCTTTGGTAAGGCACCTGGCAACCGAGATCCCTCCCCCTTCCGGCTCTGATGAGCGGATCGTTCCTCCCTTTGGTCCAGGAGAGAAAGGGCTGAGTGTCGTGCGTGAAAGCGAGAAGCATCTGCTCCAGCGATATGTGACCGACGTGGGACGACCCGTATCGTCTTTTACCTGGGAGGCGGTACTGTCTGCGAAGCGCTTCTGGTATGAGCAGAATGGGGTATCCTGGCCGCAGTCGTTGACATGCACATCCCTGGTGGAATATCACATCCTGAGCCAAGAGGAATGGAAAGCGTTTGTTGGGGAGGCTGGGTGGAGGGACACACAGATCCTTGGAGACGTGGATCCGAGTTATAACTGTAGGAGTTACGTCTTCACGGATGGTTTGGGAGGGTGGATCGATGGGGATGTCAAACATATCTTGGAAGACAACGGGTTTCAGCGAATGAAGCCTGAGCACGCTCGCAAAGAAGATATTGTGATCTTTCGAGCGACTTTCGATACCACGACCCACCACCGAAACGTGCTTCAGACACACGAGATCACGATGACACACCACGTTGTGAATGAGATCGTGCACGCGGCCGTCGTTTCGAGGGTGGGAGAAAATGGGGCTCACCCGCCCTTTTGCTGACCAGGGAAGGGAATAAGAGAGGAAGCAAAGACTGGTAAAAGAGGTGAAAAAGCATTTTTGTGGGTGGAGGAAGATCCTACGTCAAACGTTTCCCCTTTTTGTCTTCCCGAGGTGGAAGGATTGTGCCTGAAAGAACTGGTAGCCGAGGCCCAACACATCTGCGTCGTCGTCGCCACCACCGTTGCTCAGGTTTGCTGTCCAATGTGTGGCATCCCCTCGCATCGTATCCAAAGCCGCTACCGCCGGACCATTGCAGATATGCCCTGGGCTGGTGTCGCGGTTCGCCTGCTCTTGCACGTGCGCCGGTTCCGCTGCGACAATCTGGCGTGCCCACGCGGCATTTTCTGCGAGCGCCTGGGGCCGGAGATCGCAACCTATGCTCGTCGGACGCAGCGTCTGGATCTGCTCTTGCAACGTGTGGGCCTGGCTCTGGGTGGTGAGGCCGGAGCGCGCTTGTTGGCAGCCCTGTCTATCGCGGCCAGTCCAGGTACCCTCTCGAGGCTCATCCGGCACATGGGCGAGAGAGAGGTCCCCACTCCTCGCGTGCTTGGAGTGGATGATTGGGCGTAGCGGCGCGGTCAACGCTACGGCACGCTCTTGTGTGATTT
>JAFMRP010000444.1 GCA_017354095.1 Ktedonobacteraceae bacterium | reverse complement strand
GCGTCGGGCCGCTAATCTGTGTGACGTCAGCGATCTCGCTCAGCTTCACATTGCCGGTGGTCGTGGGAATGAGCATATCCTTCATCCCCTGAATGGTCGTAGCAGGCTTGCCAAGCTTCAGCTCAACATCCTGCTGCTGCCCATTCAGCGTTACCGTGGTTACCGTGCTGCCACTGTAGATGGAACGCAGCGTCTGCCCCACCTGCGCGGCTGTCATGCCATGTTTGAGCGCCTTCTCCGGGTCGACATGCACGTTGATGAGTGGCGCGGCATCGGTCAGCGAGCTGGTGATATCCGTCAGATTGGGGGTCTGCTTGACGGTATCCAGCACCTGCTGCGTGGCCTGCTTGAGCACCTGGTCATCAGAGGCCTGCACGTTGACCGACAACGTGGAACTGCTGCCCCCCATTCCCTGGCTGGCCGAGATTGTGAAGGTCCCGATATCGGTGAGCGTGTT
This sequence comes from Ktedonobacteraceae bacterium, assembly GCA_017354095.1. Lineage (GTDB taxonomy): Bacteria > Chloroflexota > Ktedonobacteria > Ktedonobacterales > Ktedonobacteraceae > Bu33. The sequence goes on along the minus strand of JAFMRP010000444.1, from coordinate 4,739 downwards.
TAATTGATCACGCACCTGCCGCTGGATCGCGGCCTGGTCAGCATTCTCATCAGTGGTGACCGTAAACGAGGCGGTGCTCGTCCCCCCACCACCTGTCAGCAGGGCGGCTGCTCCGCCACCCCCACCAACGGTGACCTGGTAGCTCTTGATGCCCTGAATACCTCGCAGCACGGTTTCGACCTGCTGGGCCGCCTTGTTCGTGGTGTCCAGGCTGGTGGTTGCGGGCAGCTGCAGGCTGATCCCGAACGTGTTCTGAGAACTGCTGCCGAGCAGGTTCGTCTGCAGGTGCGTGGCGCCCCAACCGGTAGCTACCAGCAGCAGGACCGCGATAAGCAGCGTAACCACGCGAAACCTGGTGACAAAGCGCACCATCGGCACATAAATTTTTTCCAGAATGCTCATCTTCTCATGACTGCCCACCGGCTGACCCTGCTTCTTTTTGGGCGCCTTCATAAACCAGTAGGCCAGTACAGGAATGATGGTCAATGCGACGAAGAGCGAGGCCAGCAGCGCGATGGTGACCGCCACCGAAAATGGCTGGAAGAACTCACCAACAATGCCGGTGGTGAAGGCGATCGGCAAGAAGACCGCCACTGTGGTGATGGTCGATGCGGTGATGGCTCCTGCTACCTCGCGCACACCCACCAGCACAGCGGTGCGCTTATCGTCGCCGGAACGCAGGTGCCGGTAGATGTTCTCTAGCACTACGATCGAGTCGTCAACAACACGCCCGACGGCGATGGTGAGCCCGCCCAGCGTCAGAATATTGAGCGAGTAGTCGCCCACCCATAGCCCGATCAGAGCGATAAGAACCGAGAGCGGAATAGAAATCGCGGTCACCAGGGTGGATCGGATCGAGAAGAGGAAGATGAGAATCACCAGGATGGCGAAGCCGGCTCCAATCGCTCCTTCCCTGACCAGGTCGTTGACCGAGGTCTGAATGGTCGGAGCCTGGTCTGTGATGATCGAGATCTGGGCATCTGCCCCCAATCTCTGCTCCAGGTCGGGCAACTGCTTCCTGATATCCTGGGAGATGGAAACCGTATTGCCGTCCGATTTCTTGGTAATAGAGATACCCAGGCTGTCCTGGCCATTGGTGCGCGTTAACGTTGTGGAAGGGGCCAGCGTCTGCTCTACAGTTGCTACATCCTTGAGCTTGACCGGCTTGGGCGGCGCGACTGGCCCTGTTGGCAACTGCTGGCTACCACCCGGTAAACTCTGGCTGCCTCCCGGCGTAGTCTGGTTACCACCTGTCTGCCCTGGTATCTGTTGCTGGCTGGACGCGCTGGTCTTCATGCCCACAACCAGATTTTTCAGATCATCCAGTGTGTTCAATGTGTTGCTGACGCGCACGGCCACGGTCTGGCCGTTGTTTGTTACTTCGCCAGAAGGGATCGTCATATTATTGGCCTGCAGCACGCTCTGCACCTGGCTCGCGCTTAGGCCATTCGCCTGCAGCTTCTTGAGATCAAGCGTGACGGTCACAATCTGGTCGCGCACTCCGGTCACCTCCACCTGCCCCACACCGTTTATCCCCTCCAGCACGGGTACGACCTCTTTATTTAACTTTACTGCCAGATCCTGCTGATCACTGGAGGATGTAACCGCCAGGTGAATTATCGGCTGATCAGCGATATTGAACGTATTTACCTGGGGCGTAACATTGTCAGGCAAGCTCGATTGCGCCCTGTTCAGCAATTGTGTAAGCGTTTGACTTGCTTTATCAAGATCGGTATTATAGTCATACTGAACAATGATAAGGGATGTACCTTCATTCGAATAAGAGGTGAGCTGCTGCAGCCCCTGTACCCCCTGAATGTTTTGTTCTAGTGGATTGGTCACATCCTGCTCCACGCTGGCGGGTGAAGCGCCTGGATAGACCGTGACAACGGAGATAGCGGGAAAGGAGATGGATGGTATGAGCTCCTGCTTGAGCGACGGAATTACATACGCTCCCACCAGAATCACCGCTATCGTTGCCAATGCCACAATACTGCGATTGGCCAGACTTAAGCGAGAGAGAAGAGACATTATACACTCCTGAGAGAGAATATAAACAAGTTAACTTTCGCCAGCTTAGCGAGATTGCCAGGCACCTGTCTACAGGGAAACCCCTAATGTTTCCCATCCCAATTTGCGCTACAATGCAACCAGAGCTTTTAAGTGGGGGCGCAGCCCCCGGAGAATCTTTTCCTCCCAGCGAGCCGCCGCAGGCGGCGAGAAATATAAGGAGAGCGTGTGAACACATCAGCAATAAAAGCCTCAACGAAGAAACGCTGGATGTTGATCATTGGCAGCCTGGCCGTACAAGGACTGGTGGCCATCCTGGCCTACATTAACCTCTTTCAGACCGCTCGGCCTGATATCAGTCTCGCCCCGGTCGCGGGCCGGCCCGACGTCTGTCGCATTGTGCAGGTCGCCACGTTTACCGATGCCTGGGTCAACGGCATCCAGCCCGGCATGCTCGTGCGCAAGGTCGACAAACCGTTTCTGGATCGTTACGAAACTGGAACCCTGACGAATTGCCAGTTGCCCTCCCAATCCCTCTATGTTGAGGTCATCGACCACAATATCATCCTGCGCCTCAATGCCGCGCTCTCTCCACGCGCCATTCCACAATTAATCCTGGCCGCCGTGATGGCGATTGTCTTTAGCCTGACCGGCATCACCATTTATCTGCGAGCGCTTGATCGCCCCACGGGCCGTATGGCCTATTGTCTGTTCTATTGCACCTCCTATATCTTCCTCCTGGTGAATGCCCAGAGCCAGCTCTGGATTAACATTATCTTCTATATCCTGGGACTGCTTACCTGGGGCATGGCCGCGACGTTTGTCTGGCTGCTGCCCCGCGCGCCGCGCCCACCGAAAAAACACCGCTGGCGTGTCTCCCCCTACACGCCGCTGGTCGTTAGCGTGATACTCGTGGCCTGTAACTTGCCAATAATCCTGTTACTGCCCTGGGCACGCTTTGCGATCTCGCTGATCACCAGCGTCTATGCTGGTATCTGTGTCCTGATTATCGGGTGGATTATGTTCTGGGGCCTGCGCCATCTCAGCCAGCCTGAGAAGCAGATCAGCCGGGTAATGGTGGTTGGCATTATCTTTTTCCTGCTTGCGTTGGGACTGAGCCATAATGCCGCCTTCTCCAGCTCGTTTGTGCTCAATAGCTTTACTCACCTGCTGCCAGCCCCCTTAATGCTGTTGCCAATCGTTTGCGGCTACTCGCTGATCCGCCGCCAGTTCCTGGGCCTGACCAGTCTACTCAGCCGCCAGGTGATGCGCGGTCTGATGTGGCTCTTGCTGGCCTTTTTCTTCCTGGTGCCATCAACTATTCTTGTTCATGTCATTCAAGATAGCGTACCCTCCCAGACGATGAAGGACTACTGTTACGCCGGCCTGATGCTCCTGAACCTCCTGCTCTTCCCACGAGCCTGGAATGCCATCCGCAACTTTGGTGACCAGGTCTTCTACCAGGATTTTTATGAGTATAACCGCTCACTGCGCGAACTGAGCGCCGAACTGACCCGCCTGCAGCGCTTCGACCAGATTTGCGCCTTTATCCTGCCGCGCCTGGCCAGGCTCTTGAATGCTACCGGCGTGGCTCTGCTGGTGCGTACGCAGGGACACAATACCGACAGCGCTCATCATAAACAGGTTGTGCCACCGTGGCATACCTACCTGAATGCAGACCCGCCCTTTCTGCCCGTAGAGCGCCTGGCCAGCATCGCTAATCTGGCGCTGACACATGCCAGGTCTCGCTCAGATGAGCCATTAGTGCTGGATGGTGTCCTTTTGCTGGCGCTCTACGATGGCGATGCGCTCAATGGCTTCCTCTGCCTGGGCTCTAAACAGAATGTTGAGCCATACAGCCGCCAGGATAAAAGCTTCCTGGCGACGCTGGTGGCCCAGCTGGCCGTGCTGGAGGCGAACAGCCGCTACCTCGACCTGGCCCAGGCGAATGCGCGCCAGTTGAAGGCGCTGAACCGTCGTGCCGTCTCGGCGCAGGAGGATGAGCGCCGTCACCTGGCCCTGGAATTGCACGATGAGGTGCTGCAGCAGGCTATGCTGCTGGTCCGGCAACTATCCGATGCCGGAAACATGAATGATGTCGCGGAAGCGATGCCCCTGGCGCGTTCGCTGGTCACCAGCCTGCGTCAGACCTGCCTGGAACTGCGCCCCCCGCTGCTTGACGATCTGGGATTGGAAGAGGCGCTGCGCTGGCTGGCCCGCCAGACCGAGAATCGCGTCGGCGCACCGCAGATCACGGTGGCCTGCGGCGGAACAGGTGATGTGCGCCCACCATCCGAGGTGGAGCTGGCCTTCTACCGCATCGCTCAGGAGGCGCTCTCCAACGTGGTCAAGCACGCGCGGGCCAGCACTGTGACGCTGCGTCTACGCTGTACCCCTGCGGGTGGTTTGTCGCTGCTCATCTGTGATAACGGGCGCGGCTTCCTGAAGGGCAAGCCTGAGCATGAGCAGCTGGGCCTGGTGGGGATGCACGAACGGATGATGGCGGTGGGCGGCCAGTTACAACTGCGAACACAGCCTGGCCGCGGCGTCGTCGTTCGCGCAACCTACAAGCTGTCACTCGCCCAGGAAACGACACCTCAGGTCGATGTGGCTATATCATCTATCTAGCATTTCAAGTGGAGGATGTCAAAGCGGGAGGTGCAGGAGGGCGGCTAGCCCTCCTGCCGGGGTTCGGGGTGTCCCCGAGAGTTCCCCTTCTTCTTTTTTGT
>JAFMRP010001636.1 GCA_017354095.1 Ktedonobacteraceae bacterium | reverse complement strand
CTTCGTACGCAAAGCGCGTGACGAGCGAATCCATCGCGGCATTCGCATTCACTTGAGTGGAGTCGATGGAGAGTTCCTTCCCCCAAACGAGCTTGGCTCGCTGGCATTGTTCCACGATGACATCAAAGAAACGGCGAAAGACGGAGAGCCCATACCGCGTCCGAATGCGGCTCAGGCTGGAATGGTCAGGCAAGAGCTCATCCAGATCATAGCCGAGATACCAACGAACACTGAGGCGATCAGCCGCTTGGAGCACGAGTTGACGCGGAGACTCGGATGCCCTCAAAGAACATGACCAGTTGCAGCTTGAAAAACACGATGGGATCAATTGAGGGTCGACCTCCATCTGCATAGGTTGACTGAACAAATTCGCGGACAAACGAGAGATCCAGCTTCTGATCCAGATACCGATAAAAATGATCTTGTGGGACCAACTCCTCTAACGACATGTTGATCTGGGGAGCAAATTTTCGCAGCTTCATTCCCATCATCACAGCACCTTCCTTCCCCTTGACAAAAGATAGCTTTCTACTCTGATTACGTTTCCCTTGGTTTTAGGTTTTTCAACAGGCTGGTTCATTTCCTGTGACAAATATTCTCATATTCAATGGCACAGGCTTTTCCTGGACTGCAACTGCCGTGCCATTAAATGGAGAGCCATCGGCTTCCCCGCCTGGATGATGAACGCACGATCTTTCTTCGCGCAATACTCATCCAGACGGCAATGATACTCAGGCTTTTCATCTGTGTTCACACAGCCACGGCTTCGGTATCGAACGCGACAGCAAGGTTATGGCAAGGGCTCAGGGGCGATCATGCTGTTGTGAACCCGGCATTCTTCGACAAAAGCGAGCTCACGCAGGTAGAACGCACGCGCCGCTAAATGGGCACTGGGTTGATGAGGAACGAAGCGTTGGCGACGCACATCCACAAATGGGGCTTGTGGGAAGAGCTGGCTCAGTTCGTCCAGCGCGGATGCAGAGGACTCCCAGGTGGTATCATACTCTCCCAGGGTCATCTGGACAGGAACGCGCACCTCAGCACTGATCTGGCGAAGATGCTCGGGAAAGCGAAGCACCTCATGCAACTCCGCCATCGGCAAAGGCGCTCGACTCTGCTTCAAGCGTTCTCGGGCCTCATGAACCCAACTGTTGGCAGGCCCAAGAGACCTCGCGTTCTCGTTGAAAGGAAGCTGGACAAAGGGGGCCTCGGCCAGCAAGCTTTGATAGCCTTGGAGGACACCTGGCAGCCAGCGTAATCCCGTCCCATGAGTGCTCACGCCAAGTAAAGGGACACCAGGCTGGCTGGCAGCCAGCCCAAGGACGATGAGTCCCCCGAAGGATTGGCCAAGCAGAACGATCCCTGCCGAGTTGGCTCCATACTGCTCCCAGGCCGCGGTCAGCGCGAGCCGCAGGAGGGCGATCTGGCCGTCAAAGGTACTCAGATCTTCGGCGATCTGTTGACTGGCCCCATAGCCCGGTCGATCCAGCGCCAGCGCCGCGTACCCAAGAGAGGCCGCCGTATCGAGGAAGCCAGCTTCGCCAGGGATGGTGTTATCAAAGATAGCTGCCGAGTTGCCGCCCCCATGCAAGGCCACAATCAGAGCGCGAGGAGCGCTCGAAGGTTTCGCGTAGACTCCCGAGAGGTCGCTATGACC
>JAFMRP010000443.1 GCA_017354095.1 Ktedonobacteraceae bacterium | reverse complement strand
ACACAATACCTTCGTTTGCGGTATTGTGTCCGGTAAGCAGGGGGAACGCGCCTTTTTTGTTGGATGGTGGCTTCTCAGGAACAGGAAACATGATTGCTGGCACCTGTTATAAGGGAGCTTATTGAAGAAAAAGGAGAAGAGCATGTCAGAGGATCAGATGAAGCTGCATTGGGCGCCTCGTGTGCCTCGACACAAAATTCGCCGGTTGTATGAAAACGATGCGTCAGGGATCGTTGACGAAGAGCTGTTGGACGAGGTTGCCTATGGCCTCTATGCTCGCTGCCAGAGCATTCTCACCGTCACCGAAGCGTCGGAGGGAAGGGTGCGCTGTCCCCAGTGTGAGCAGCTGATTGTGCGACGGGACCGGGGAGACAAGCAGGAGGTGGTTCGGTGTCCCGCCTGTTCCTGGCAGATCACGTGGGGCGAGTATTTTAAAAGTTACCAGCACAAACAGCTGCACGGCGGTGGAGCGGTCGATGCTTTCAGGGCGTTTGTTGAGCAATTCCCGCAAGCTCGAACGTCCAGGGCAAAGATGTTGTTGATTGATCGTTTGATCCACGCCGTCCACTGGGAAATGACGCAGCGGCCAACGCGTCCCGCCGCCGTCAATCTTATCGAGGGCACTATGCAAATGGTGGAGAGATTGCTCGAAGAACTGGCATATGGTGAGCAGAGTACACCGGGTACGCAGGAGACGCGAGCGGACTGGCAGCGCAAGATGGTGGTGAGCCGTGATATCTGGTCCAGGGGGGAGTAGGGGATGGAGGCAGATTTTCTTGTGCAGCGTTCGGAGCTCACCTTACGTTTCCAGTATCCAGCGGGGCAGCGTCAACTGGCCTTTGAGCATACAGCACTGGGTTTCGAGGAGTGGCGTGCGAAAGCCACTGAGAAGCTGGCCGATAGCTTGCTCGCTAGTCACAGCCTTTTGGGGGAGACCATAGGGGATCTATTGCGTTGGGAGCAATGGTTGACCAGTGCATTGGCAGATGAGCGGAGCGTGGCCCGTGAGCTGCTTTTGGGGATGTAAGGATATTGACAGATGCCGGCATAACCGTGTATACTACGTCCAACGTATTACGTTGAACGATATAACGCTGAACGTACATCTTTTCTCTGGAGAGAGCTGATATGGATGTGCTCAATCTGGGTCGATTTTCTGATCCACCTATCCTTATTCTGGCGAGCCTCGCGGGAGGGCCGAAGCATGGTTATGCCATTACGGTAGATATTGAAGCCTTCGCGGGCGTGCGCCTGGGGCCTGGGACCTTGTATGGTGCTATTGCTCGCCTGGAGGTGCAGGGACTCATCGAAGCGCTACCGGCGGAAGAGCGGCGGCGGCCTTATCGCTTAACCGCTACCGGGGTTGTGTTTTTGCGAGAGCAGCTTGCCAATCTTGGGACGTTCGCGAGCCTGGGTTTGCGGAGGTTGGCAAGCATATGAGAATAGAGCGGTATCTCATACGCCTGTATCCACGACTCTGGCGTCGTCGCTACGAGGAGGAGGTCCTGGCGTTGCTGGAGCAGCGTTCCCCCTCTATCCTGAATGGGATAGACCTCTTGTTCGGCGCGCTCGATGCCCATCTTCACCCGCACCTGGGAACAACTGGTATAGCATTGTGTGAAAGGATGAGACAGATGCTTCATGCCATCCGCCGGTCACTGCTGATGATTTTCAGCGCCTATGCTGGCTTTATCATTGCCGGCCTGGCTTTTCAGAAGATGACGGAGTACGACGATTTTATGGAGGCCGCGCATGCTCAGAGCGTCGTAGGTCTATCATTTACGCTGGTTGTTATTGGTTCTGCGGTAGCCTTGCTTGCGACGCTGGCTGGTGGGCTACCTATTATTGCTGCTGTCCTCAAGTACGCATTCACGAAAAAGCGGCTGGGCCTGCTTTTCCTGCTTGCTGTTCCGATACTGGCCTTCGTCGTCTTTATTAATACGCCTGTGCTCTTGAGCATACTGTTCTCTACGAATGACCTCTCCTCCGTTCTCGCAAGAAGCGCTTTTGTCGTGGTTCTGCTGGCGGTGGCGATCGTCAGCACCAGCGCGGTCTGTATCGCAGTCGCTCGTAGTGAGATCGGAGAAAAGCTCCTGCGCTTCGCTCTTCTCGCTGCCGCCCTGGCGACGGTCTCTATGGGATTGATGCTTATGGCGATCATCGTATGGGGCCTGGGTTTGTGGAGCACAGTGCCGGAGCTTTTTACGAGTAACGAGGGTATTTTTGGCGTGAGCACCACTGGTACCTGGATCGGGATCATAGCCGCTATGGCGATTGCGACGCTGCTGGCCGCTTTCGCGCTGCTGCGTGGCTTCGCGGCGCGTTCCGCTCTTGCATAGTGTTGTTATTAGACAACGGGACTTTTCTCCTTGCGCAGGGCTCTCATGACCTTCTGGTCCAGGTGGAGATGGGCCTGGATCAGTTTGGGTGGAGTGAGGGCCATCCACTGGTTCAGGGAGATGTCGGCATAGTGGTCGCTTTTGAACAGCTCCAGGAAGCGGAGTGTAGTGTCGCCAGTATTCTCGATATAGTGGCCCATTGCGAAGGGCACATAGCCAACGTCGCCCGCCTGGTAGTCGAAGGTGCGTGCCTGGCCGCTTGATGCGAAGACCGTCATGCGCCCGCGGCCCGCGATATAGTATTGCCACTCGTCGTTATTGGGGTGCCAGTGCAGTTCGCGCATGGCACCTGGCTCAATCTCCACCAGAGCTGCCGCGATGGTTTTTGAGACGGGGAAATTGCGCGAATCGGTGATGCGGACAGTGCCGCCCTTACAGCGTACTGGCTCCTGTGCTAGCATGTGATGGCTGAAGGTCTGGGGGACCGAACCGGCGGGTGCGGCAACTTTGTCGGATGAGAGCGGGCCAGGCACACTGCTCTGGAAGATATAGAGTTCACGCGCTGGAAGCGTGGCAAAATCGCTCTCTGCAACGCCGAAGTTTTTGGCCAGCACCTGTTTGGGAGTGTGTGCGAGCCAGTCACTGATCAAAAACGTTGAATTCTCGGAAAAGCTGCCGTTATCGAACGCCAGCAGAAACTCGCAGCCCTCTCCTAGCCCCTGGATCGAGTGCGGGATGCCCGCCGGGAAGTACCACAGATCGCCCACGCCGACGTCATCGACGAAGTTGCGTCCATCCTGGTCGACGGCGGTAATGCGGGCGCGGCCATCAAGCATGTAGGACCACTCAGCTTCTTTGTGCCAGTGTAGTTCGCGTATGCTGCCCGGGTTCAGGCGCATATTGACGCCGGCTATGGTCGTGGCGATGGGCAGTTCGCGTACCGTCACCTCGCGCGCCCAGCCTCCGGTATCGAGCCGGTTGTGTGCGATGCCGAAAGAGAACTTCAGGTTGGGGAGCGTGCCGGAGTCGGTTCCGGGCGGTGTGAGCATATCGGGGTTCTGCTGATCCAGTGGGATATTGCGTGGACCGGGATCGGTGCCTCCCACGTTTTCGCGTACGGGTTGCGGTACCGCATTCATCTTGTCGCGACGGTGCTGTACGGATGCACTCATGTTGGTTCTCCCTTTCATAATGGTCGTGAGCTTTATAGGATGGTTATAGGGAGAACACGTTGGGGTAGAGGAAACGATGACAGGGGAGTGAGATTGGGGCAGGGGTCCCCCTCAAGTTTCACATTGGGCAACTCGAATAGATTAATGTGAGGGTAGTCTGTGTGGAAGTGATATTACGGGAAGTAGCTTATGTGAAATGGAAAGGGGATAGGGCATGAAAATCGCACAGATCGCGCCGCCCTGGATTCCTGTGCCGCCGCGTAATTATGGTGGGACGGAAGCCATCATTGCGTACCTGGTTGAAGAGCAGATCGCGCAGGGTCATGATGTCACATTGTTTGCGCCTGGTGATGCCAGAACGCCTGCCAGGCATATCGCTTTCTACCCCTCCTCATTGACCGAAGAGGGGGTCCCCTGGCCCGCGCACCTGAAGGCATTTTATCATTTATATGAAGCTATGCAGCTCATAAAAGGAGCTGATTTTGACATTGTACATACGCACCTTTCGTCAGCCGCCGATATGTACCTGTTTCCACTGATGCAGGGGCTCAGGACGCCTCTGGTCACCACGCTGCACTCGCGTTTCCCTTTTGACAGAGTCGATAGCTGGGTTGGTGATGCGGACCAGTTGTATCTGAAGTGGTTAGCGCCTGTCCCTGTGGTGACCGTGAGTGAGAGTGCGCGGGCCAACGTGCCTTATGCGCTCAATTTCGTAGGTGTGGTGCATCTTGGCATACCGACCGAGCACTATTGTCCCAACGGGAAGGAGCGGGAGCATTTCTTTGTGTGGTTGGGGCGTTTCGTGCCAGAGAAGGGGCCACATATTGCGATAGAGGCTGCGAAGCGTGCTCAAGTGCCGCTTGTGCTGGCTGGGACGGTCGCGAAGGATCTACGAGAATCGAGGGAATACTTTGAGCGTGTCATCGAGCCGCAGCTTGACGGCGAGCGCGTGAAATATATCGGGCCGGTCAATATGGAGCAGAAGATCGACCTGCTGAGCCGTGCGCATGCTTTTCTGAATCCCATTGAGTGGGAGGAGCCGGGGGCAGTTGCCATCATCGAAACGATGGCGCTTGGATGTCCGATTATCTCATTTGCGCGTGGAGTGGCGCCGGAGTTGATCATTCATGGGCAAACGGGGTTTCTGGTGCATAACCTTGATGAGATGGTCATGTACATGTCTCGAATCCATGAGATTGACCGGGAGGCTGCATGCAGGCACGTCCAGCAGAATCTCTCTGCGCGAGCAATGAGTGAAAAATATGTAGAAATCTATAGAAAGGTGATAGAGCAGCGGCAGGATATAGTGGGTGAGCAACCTGGCACTGGTGAGAAGGAGTCGGATCTGGATGAGGGGATAGTGGTTGGGTAGGGGTTGCTGCCCGTGCGTCGCCTCATCGCTGTGGTGGTCAGGGCAGTGGTGGGGCGACGTTCTGCTGTGCAGAGAGCGTTATGTGGATGGGATTAGAAAATTAGCTGTGATTTTACTATTTAGAGATTGACTTTCGCGAAAATATACTTATACTATGGCCTGTGTGTATCGTAAAAAAATTTCATAGAAGAGGTTGCTGGTAGGGGAGGACCGCGCTAAAGAGCGGAGAAACGGAAGTAAGAGATGGAACAGCATACAGAAGGAGCGGCGCTGGAATATCGGGTAAGTATCGCGCCTTTCATGCCGTCGGAGCT
>JAFMRP010001635.1 GCA_017354095.1 Ktedonobacteraceae bacterium | reverse complement strand
CATAGGCCCCCAGCGCCACTCTCCGTTCTCTCCCGATCAATTCTCTGAAACTCGGATTGCCGCTGAGGTCGGTCCTCAGCACCAGCGTATTGACGAAGAAGCCGATCAGCCCTTCCACCTCCCGTCGGGTGCGATTGGCGATCGGTGTTCCGACACTGATATCTTCCACTCCACTGTAGCGCATCAACAGAAGCTTGAAGGCAGCCATCAGGATCATAAAGAGGGTGGCTCCCTCTCGCTGGCTCAGTCTCTTGAGCTCTTCGCCGAGTAGATAGCCGATCTCCACCATCACCCTGCCGCCGCGATGGCTCGGTGCTGCCGATCTGGTATGATCGATCGACAAGTCCAATCCTGCCGCATCCCTGAGTTGCTCCTTCCAATACCCGACCTCACTCTCCAATACCTCTCCGGCCAGATAGTCTCTTTGCCAGATAGCAAAATCCGCATACTGGATCGGCAACTCCGCCAATGGCGAGGGCTGGCCTGCGATGTATGCCTGATAAAGCGCCTTCACCTCTCCGATTAGGATCTCAATCGACCATTCGTCACTCACGATGTGGTGCATGGTGAAGAGCACTACGTGCTGCTCTTCATCCAGCTTCAGTACCTTGACTCTCAAGAGCGGACCCCGGCTCAGGTCGAATCCCATCCCGGCATCTTCTCTCGCTAACCGGTCGGCCTCTGCCTCTCTCTCCGCGAGAGGCAGAGCGGCCAAGTCTATGACCTCCAATCCACGCGGCTCCCACTCATCTATCACCTGGAGAGGCATCTGCGCGTGATCGCTGGCGTTTACATCGAACCTCGTCCTCAGCACTTCGTGCCTTCTGATGACCTCGTTGATCGCCCGCTCTAAGGTCGAAATCTCCAGCCTTCCTTCCATTCTCACTGCTCCCGGACAGTTGTAGAATGGGCTATTCGGCACGAGTTGATCCAAAAACCACAACCTCTGCTGCGCGAAAGATAGGAGGCAGGGGGCACTCCGATTCGGACGCTGGCCAATTTGATGCCGCGGTGTTCCGGCAGTTCTCGCCTTCAATTTCTCTGAAAGAAGCGCAAGTTTCTGGCGTGATAAATGCCTGAGTGTCTTCTCTATGTCGTTCATCAATCCTCCGAGATGCCCTGCAGAGTATGAGATCGGAGATCGCAACTGTCTTACATAATCAGGCGGGAGGTGGTGCTTGCGCGCCACCGCCGCGATTTTCTGAGGTCTCGCGTCATGCTGATTCTCTTTATCCAACGATCATTGCCGTCATACCTGGCCTTGAACGGCTTGCGACCATGTACAGCCCTGTAGTTATCGATAAAGCAGAATTCGCCCGGCTGTAGTACGAGGTCGATGAGACTCTCATCCATGAGGTTGATCAGCGTGTTCAGCGCTTCCTGGGCTTCCGGATCATCGTCTAGAGGGTCCATAAAATATGGGTCCAGCCGTAAGTAGGGCGCATCGGCGCTGCCGAAAAAGACAGATACCTTTTCCGGGTTGGTGTTCATTCTTTCTATCTTATCGTAGGCGGAGTTGATCGATTCCTTATCGTTACTCGCTCGCCCCTCCCCGCGAAGATCGGATTGATTCTTCATCTGGTGAGATTCATCCGGCCGAATGTTAAAGCGCGGCTGGAATAGAATGTCGACGAGCGCGGCATCCAGCTTGCTGACAT
>JAFMRP010001634.1 GCA_017354095.1 Ktedonobacteraceae bacterium | reverse complement strand
CCCATCTTGGGGACCTCTCGGCAGCCATCTTCCCTCCCCGAAAGCTCCGATCCCCTCGTGAACGCAGCGTATCATTGGGCTCAGTGGGCCTGTCACCATCAACCGTCCCTTTCGTCCGCCATCGATCTGCGGCAGCTGGCCTATGAGATGGGAAGCACCTGGTGTCTGGCATCAGCCTCCCCACGCCAACAGGGCCCACTCAGCGCCTTTGTGCATGCGATCATCACCGCTTCAGTAGAAACGGTCCAGTGGACGGTGGTGCTTGATCAGCTTGCCCAGATCTCCCTCCCTGCACAGACCGAGGCATAACGATCGTCCTCGCTCCTTGCCAGCCTCCTCCATTGGCACGCCCACGCTCCTCAGCAATCCTTTCCCGAGAAGGATGATGGCAGGAGCTGACCACCACCTACTCTGCTGGCAGCGGGAGTTGGGCAGGATGCCGGCTTGCTATGATCGATGGTGGAAGTGCGCCGTGCTACTTCGGATGGAAAGGTGAAGCTGATCGAGCGAACGGCGCCACTTCCGGCATCGCGCCGCCTATGGCAGAAAGGACGCCACATGGAACCATCAGCGAACGGACAGATCTACACGCTGCGGCTAGAGACGCTGCTAGAGATCTTGCGCACGCACCGGCACCCCTACGAACTGTGGGCAGAGGCTCCGGCGGACATGCTTCTGGCAACCAACGGTAGATCACACCGGGGAAGCGAGCGGATGCGTTGCGAGATCCGCTTGGTGGTCGAGCAGGGACACGTGCGCGCGTGCCAGATCCATGATCGAGAGCGCCGGCAGGTGTTGCTGACGGGTCCGCTGGCACTGACCCAGTGCCAGCAGTGTGCCGAACTCACCTGGAGGGTGCGCCTTGTCCCATCGTCATCTTCTCCATCCGTGCCTCATGCACCCACCCCAACAGTGATGCCCCTTGATTCGCTGCGTCCATTCCCAGGGGTGATACAGACCTGGGAGGTCCATCCACCACCGCATCGCGCAGGTCTCTTGACGCAGGAACAGCTGGCTCGCTTGTCACGCCAACACCGGCGGGTGCTCTTGCTCGTCAATGGACGACGGGACATCGCGGCGCTGAGCAGCATCCTCCATTGCCCTCCAGAGCGCCTCATGAATATCCTCAGGGAGTTGGAAGCCCAACACCTGATTACCCCTGGTACTTTTCACGATGGAGGCCAGGTCGATTCATGAAAGCGGCTTGTGTCTCCGTTCCGCGAAAAACAGACATGTTCACGCCAGGACGCTGCGTGATAACGCATGTACCAAACGATTGCTTGTTTATATGGAAAGGATGATGAGTATTGATGTCAGATCCGACCCTCTCACCACAAACAGATTCTCCATGGTTTCCCACCCTCTCTCCATTAGAGCATGGCTTTCCCGATCCGCTCGCGTTGAGCCTGCAAAGCGGGATCATGGTGTGCAGCGCCATCGCAACTGTGGTCGAGCTAGGACTCGCCGATGTGTTCGAAGAAGGCCCCGCGTCGGTACAGACACTGGCCCGGCAAACGCAGACCCACGAGCCAACGTTGTATCTGCTGCTACGGGCGCTTGCCAGCATTGGCATCTTCAAGGAGATCGAAGATCACCTCTTTGAGCACACCCACCGATCACGCTTGCTGCGAGCAGAAGCCATGGCGCCCCTGGTCGCCTTGT
>JAFMRP010001633.1 GCA_017354095.1 Ktedonobacteraceae bacterium | reverse complement strand
ACCACCGGCTGTCCAGCAGGGACATTGTTGTCCTCCTCAGTGATGGTTCGGCCCAGCAGCGCATTTACACCAAGCACCGAAAAAAAGCTGCCGGAAACGAGGTCCCCTTTGAAGGACTCAGCCTGCCCATCCACCACTACCTGAAAATCGCTTGGCCAAAAAGTGCAGAAACCATCCAGTAGCTCAGCCTGCCCGCGCATTCGCTCATAGAAATCGGCCGAGAGATTTCTGGATCCCTTATCTACCGGTGCGCCATCCCTTTCAAGGATGACCAATTGTTCGGGATTCTTGACCGGCAGCATTCTGAGCAACACTGCATCCAGCAGGCTGAAGATCGCGGTATTCGCACCGATGCCCAGAGCTAGTGAAAGCACGGCGACAACAGTGAATCCCGGATTACGAGCGAGCATCCGCAGCCCATAGCGTATATCCTGCCAGAAAATTACCAGCTGATTCCCCACGCTTACTTCCCAGATTTTTTCTTTTACCTGATGCCTGCCCCCGAGCTCGATCAGCGCCGCGCGTCGCGCCTCTTCCGGGGCGAGCCCCTCCTTAATCTTCTGCTCAATGAGCATCTCCAGGTATGCGTCGATTTCTTCCGTGAGACCCTGATCCTTGCGGGCTTTGTGAAACAGGTTGCGCCAGAGACTGAATAAGCGAGAGAGTAGCGGCATAATCCCCCCTGTGTAGTTGGAAGCGCGTGGGCGATTGCTAACGAGATGCGCTGCCAATCCTCTTCGAGCTAGTTTTTCATCATCTTTAATCTCATACAGGTATTCTGTAGGGGAGCGTAAGACCATTCATATAGAATGTCAATACCACTTCACCGCAGAGGCGCAGAGAGAGCAGAGAAATCGCAGAGGAATAACTGATTACTCAAGCTCCTCTGCGCTTCCTCTCGCGGTCTCTGCGTCTCTGCGGTGAAGAGTCCTCTATTAATTGTCGCGGAGCACAATTATCGGATCTACTCTTGTCGCCCGCCGCGCCGGAATACAGCAGGCCAGGAAGGCAACCACGGTTAGCAGCCAGACGATTGCCGCGAATGTCACAGGGTCAGTTGCGCTCACTCCGAAAAGTAGAGTCTTGATCAACCGGGTTAAGGCAAATGACGCGATCAATCCAATGGCAGCGCCAATTAACGCCAACGACATGCCTTGCCTGACTACCAGCCAGAGTATGTCTCTCGGTTGAGCTCCCAGCGCCATCCTGACGCCGATCTCGTGCGTGCGCGTGGTGACCGAATGCGACATCACACCGTAGATGCCGACGGCTGCGAGGATCAGCGCCAGCGCGCCAAAAGTAGCTACAAGAACCGTATTGATGCGTCGCGGCGCGACGTGGCCTGAGAGGCGGTCGGTGAGTGTAGTGACCCCGGCTATTGGTACATTCGGGTTGGTTGCGGCTATTTCGCCTTTGATCGTGGCGACAAGGCTGAGAGGGTCAACACCTGCGCTGCGCACCGCAAGCGTCGAAGGCGATAGCGGCATTCGCCCACACGGCGTGTATATTTTGATTCGTCCCGGCGCCTCGCTGTCATAATTGCGCACATCGCCGACAATGCCGATGATCTCTTGCGGTCCATGAGCGTCGTACTTGATGTGCTTGCCGAGCCCATCGCCTCGCGGCCAGAAACGGCGCGCCAGTTGTTCGTCCACCAGCAGA
>JAFMRP010001632.1 GCA_017354095.1 Ktedonobacteraceae bacterium | reverse complement strand
CTCACCGAAAGTGACAGGATTGGATAATGTTCTTCAATGCTTTGAGGATGAGCCGCTTCAGTTCATTGCTCTCTTCTCCTCCGTATCCGGAATCATCCCAAACCTGGCTGTCGGACAAAGCGACTATGCCATGGCGAATGCCTACATGGATTACAAGGCAAACTCATTGCGTTACAAACTACCTGTGGTATCGATCCAGTGGCCGAACTGGAAAGAGTCAGGTTTGGGAGAAACAACAAGCAGGGCCTATAGGCAATCTGGGTTTTTAAGTCACACCGATGATGAGGGCCTCAAACTTCTGGATCAGGCGCTTGCCATGCAACGGGGAGGGGTAGTGCTCCCAGCCATTGTGAATGCCAATGCTTGGCGGCCCGAGCAGCTCATGAGTCGAAGCAGGGAAAGTGTTCCGGTCCTGATGCAGTCAAAGACTTCTCCCGAACGGATGCTTCCAAAGGTTGGGGATGCATTCAGGCAAAGGACACACACGTGGCTGCTTGCCACTGTTTCCGAACACCTGCACATCGATCTGGCGAAGCTGGAGATCGATATAGGTCTACAGGACTATGGGGCCGATTCTGTTATGCTGGCGCAATTGCTTCAGCCCATAAGCAAGCTAATTGGGGAACAACTCGATCCCTCAATTCTCTATGAATATCCCACTGTTCGAGCGTTCTCCTCCTGGCTGCTGCAACGCTATGCCCGGCAATTGGAGGATGCTTTTGCCTTCGCGGAGATTCAAACCCCCAGCCAGGAATTGGTGAAAACGGACATTTCGGAAGGAGGCGCGCAGCTTCTTCCTATTGAGGTTCAGGAAAAGAGATCGGAAGCCTCTAAATCGGAGACAGATATCGCAGTCATAGGAATGTCCTGTCGATTCCCCGGGGCCAGCACACTCGAGGAGTACTGGCAGCTTTTGGCGGAAGGCCGTTCGGCAATCCGGACTGTTCCCTGGCAGCGATGGGGACATGCAAGTAACTACTATGCCGGGCTACTTGATAATATCACCCATTTTGATCCGGCTTTTTTCCTCATTCCGGAGAACACGGCCGCTGCAATGGATCCTCAGGCGCTCCTGCTTCTGGAGGAGGCGCTTAAAACCTGCTATCACGCTGGTTATCCTCTCGAGGAGATCAAAGGTTCGGCGACAGGAGTCTACTTAGGGGCGCGCAGTCAGCATCATCCGGAGGATGCTCTGCTTTATGCGGCGCAGGATCCTATCGTGGCGGTAGGACAGAACTATCTCGCAGCAAATATCTCCCGGTATTTTGATTTTCATGGTCCAAGTCTGGTGGTAGATACTGCCTGCTCTTCTGCCCTGGTAGCCATGAATTTGGCTATACAGGCTCTGTTGAACGGTGAAATTGAGACAGCGCTCGTTGGCGGCGTCAATATCTTACAGACCGATACGGCTCTGCGTATCCTGGAGCATCGAGGCATTCTGTCTTCAGCGCCGTACTTTCATATCTTCGATGGTCGGGCAAGCGGCTCTATCTTGGGAGAGGGCGCAGGTATGGTCCTGCTCAAGCGCATCGATAAGGCGCAGAAAGATCAGGATAGTATCTATGCCGTGGTCAAGTCGGTTGCCATAAATAATGACGGGCGTACCGCAGGCCCGACTGCTCCAAACCTTCAGGCTCGAAAAGAGGTCCTGCAGAAGGCTCTT
>JAFMRP010000442.1 GCA_017354095.1 Ktedonobacteraceae bacterium | reverse complement strand
CGCCACCACCGCCTCCCGCCACTACAGGGACGAAGATCACTACCCCACCCAAACCGACGGGGAACAGCACCAAGGCCACCAAGCCTGCTCCTGCTCCGCAGAACAAACCCTGTCGCGTTGATTTCACACAAGTACCATAGTGGCTGCATAAAAAATGGCAGAGTGTTTTGCTGCCATTGCAGAAAGCAGGGAGGCTCAGATCCTACGATGCCTTCGAGCCTCCCCTCTATTTTTCTCTCCAACCAGGATCAACCTCTATTCCAGACATGACAAATCATGACTGGTAGAGCAGATCTGCCAGAATCATACACCGCCAATAGCATCATATGACAAGATAGCATGAGCACCGCGCACGCCGGCATTGACGAGTTGGGTGACGTGCAAATCCACCGCCAGACTTGCCAGCGCCAGGGCGTTAAGCCTCGGCAGCCCATGCAGCTCGCCCATCCATTCCAACATGGCATCCAGGGCAATCATCGTTGCTTCGTGGAGGTCCTGATGAAAGCCGAACGTGATCCTTCCGGCGGGTGTGAGCGCGCGGGGTGTGGTTAAATGCATATCTTTGTGCAGGAGAAATGTCAGATCCGCTAGTTCCATGCCACATTCAAGCGCGGTGGTAGAGACTTCACCATCGCCCTGGACTGCATGCCCATCACCAGTAGAAAATAACCCCAGAGGAACAGCAATGGGAAGGAAAAGCGAGCTGCCAACCACCAATTCTTTACAATCGATATTGCCACCAGTGGTACGTGGTGGGGCTGTTGGGTGCGATCCCGGTTCGCTGGGAGGCATGCCCATGACGCCCAGAAAGGGGCACAGTTTGACTGTATGTCCAAACTGATCGCGCGCGGTTCCGTTTTCGTGATCAAGCGCCCAATCGAGGGTAAGGGTCTCACCCTGCGCGACACCCAGACGATCATTCACGGGGCTGGACCAGCCACCAGCTCTGGTCCAACCCCAGGAAACAGGGCGCAGTTGATTGATTCTGACTTCCAGCGTCATGCCCGGCTCTGCCCCACGAATCGCGATGGGACCACAGAGCGCATGACCACGATCCAGATCATTATCCCGAAGTTCATATTTCTTACCAGGAGCAACATTCCATCCCGCATCAAGCGTTGTAAAATGGACGCTATCACCTGAATCAATCGTCAAGACCGGCGCAATATCGCGCGAAAATTGCCCATGAAGCGTTCTGCGCTCCAGTGGAAGAACGTGTATCGCCAAAGACCTCCCGCCTTTCAAAAGGGATTGTGTAATGCCTCTTTCCAGGCAAGCATACCCGTGTTCTTCACAATAATCAAGGCTCTATACACAAAACCCAGTTTGATATTCTTTGATAAAGAGCGTCTTCTCTATTGTAGAGCAGAACACACGTTCAGAACTTGTTTCTACTTTCCTTCACAAATGCTCTTTTGAGCAAAAGTATATGCTTCAATGATTGTCTCTCAAAAACTAGTAATGTCATAAGGAGTCAGTAGTGAGCGAACGCTTCCCTCCAGGTGAGGATATTGCTATTATCAGCACCAACAACCTGAAAAAAGTCTTTGGGAATCTGACCGCCGTCAATGATCTACATCTCCAGGTATTGCGCGGTGACGTTTTTGGCTTTCTTGGTCCCAACGGCTCTGGCAAAACCACTACTATTCGTATGCTGCTCGGATTGATTCGCCCGACAGCAGGGGAGGCCCTGCTCTTTGGCATGAACAATCAGCATCAACTACCAGCAATTATGCGCCGTATCGGAGCGATAGTGGAAACTCCCGTCTTCTATCCTTATCTCTCAGGGCTGGATAATCTGCGGGTCATCGCCGTGAACTCCGGGATGGTGGGAGGCAGGCGCAATGACAAGCGTCTCGCAGAGGTACTCGAAATTGTTGAATTAACTGCGGATGCGAAACGTGCTTATCAGAAGTACTCACTGGGCATGAAGCAGCGTCTGGGCATCGCTGCGGCCCTGCTGACTGATCCGGAGCTTGTCCTGCTGGACGAACCCACCAACGGGCTTGATCCCTCAGGTGTCATAGAGATTCGGCGTCTGATTAAACGCCTGTCTTCGCTGGGCAAAACGATTTTCCTCTCCAGCCACATTCTGTCAGAAGTACAGCAGGTCTGTAACCGGGTTGGCATTCTGCGCAAAGGGAATCTAGTGAAGCAAGGCAACGTGGGTGAACTCTTGCAGGATAGCGAGCAGATCGAAGTACGCATGATCAGGGAAGAACAACTGCATGCCGCACATGCGATCCTCCAACAGGCCCGGCAACGTGGAGCTGACTGGATTACAGACATTACCATCGAGCGGAACCGGCACGACCAACCAGTGCTCATGCTTGATGCCCCTGCCATGCGCTCACCAGAAGTAACTATGCTGCTCGCGCAAAATAATCTCTTCGTGGCAGAAATTCACCCCCGCGAAGGAAACCTGGAAGATCTCTACTTGCAGGTCACTACACCATCCTCACCAACAGGTCCTCTCGCCAGCATGGAAGCTCTGGCAAACCCGGGCCAGGGAAAAACTGGAAGCGAGAAAGGAGGAGCCAGATGAATACCACACCACCATTTGTACCAGAAGCGCAGACTTCCACTCAGGGGTATATATCGACAATTATCATGGGACGCCAGGACTTCCTTAGCGTGCTCTTCCGCTCAATAAGTGGCGAACTCTATAAGATCTGGCGTCGCCGGTTGTCGAAGGTTCTGCTCACCATCGGCCTGCTTATCATGATGCTCGGCTTCGTTGCGGTCGCGCTCCCACCTATTATTGTTTACAATAGCCCTTCCAGCATCTTCCTGCCCCCTTCGTGCTCCTCCTTGAGCCAGGCTGGTGGAACTGTCGCACCGGGATCAT
This sequence comes from Ktedonobacteraceae bacterium, assembly GCA_017354095.1. Classification (GTDB taxonomy): domain Bacteria; phylum Chloroflexota; class Ktedonobacteria; order Ktedonobacterales; family Ktedonobacteraceae; genus Bu33. The sequence goes on along the minus strand of JAFMRP010000442.1, from coordinate 2,362 downwards.
GTCTTGATCATCCGCCGACACAGCAAGATCTGGCGAAAGCGGAGCAAATGAAGCAAGAGGCTGTACGCAGTAGTGCAGCATCTCTTTACCTGCCCGGCTCTTTTATTACAGCAGGGCAAATTGTCAATTTCATTGGCCTTCTGCTGCTCGTGATCCTCGCCGGGACCATCGTCGGTGGCGAGTATAGCGTTGGCACGATTCGCCTGCTGTTGACGCGAGGGCCCACTCGCACACAATTCTTCCTGGCGAAACTTGGGGCGATCCTCGTCAGCATCGGCATTACTTTCCTGATATTGATGCCGATAGGTATCGCGATGGGAGCACTTTTTGAGCTTGCGATTCCTGGTATCGCAGTCAACTTCAGCTTCTTCACAGGTACCTGGATGCTGCACGCAGCACTTTACCTGCTCGAATCAATACTCGGCCTGCTTATGTACACGATGATCGCTCTCTGCTTCTCATTTTTGGGCAGGGCAACAGCCGCGGGCGTAGCAGGCGCGATTGTCTGGTGGGTGCTTGAAAATATCCTGAGCACGATTCTCTCGCTGCTCGCAGCTACGAATAAGGGGGTATTCGCTGATATCTTGAAGGCAATTCCCGACTACTTTATCGGCACGAACATCTCAGCATTATTGGGGAACCAGACCTCCTACCTGATAGGTGGTCAACCATCTTCCATATCAGATCTGCATGCTGTGTTAGTGCTCGCCGTCTACCTCGTCATCTTTATCGGCTCAGCCTGGATCGTTCATCTACGTCGTGATGTGACAAACTAAACGTCATGGACGGCTTTTTCGCGGCTCACGTGCTGTGCATGAGCTGCGAAAAAGCTTGTACATCGAGTTAACCGGCTTCTTCCGAGCCCAGTTCCCACTGCTCCTGCTCATCGGCCAGGCACGCCTCCAGCCGTTGTGCCTTGATATCGCGGCTCGTCCGTGGCGGCACTTCAGGTAACGCGAGCACGAGATCAAAATCGTCATCGGCTGCAATACGGTTGAAGCGCTCAAAGTCGCAGTCCAGGCAACGATGAACGATCACATATTCGCCATTGGGTCGCTGAAAACGGCCAGTGGGCTCCATTGAAGCGCCACAGGCGCTCATTCTGTCTCCCGGTTTACGATCATCGACATGACGGGAATAGAGACAAAATGGACAATGGTTTCTATGGCGTCCTCCATATGGCAGTGGGCAGACAAAACGGCGGCAGTGTCTGCATTTAAATACCTCTTCAGACGACTGCTTATAGCGTGGCTTGCGATGGGCCTCTCTGCGAGCCTGGCGCTCTTCCTCGTAATACTCCAGGTCTTCGTTATAACGCACCCGTGTATCCAGGTGCAGAAGTTTTTTACGTGACTTTCGCAACGGTTCATCCTCTTCTTTTTTCTGCTTGTTCTGCGATCTGTAGAGAATCGACCGGCTGTATTGGTAGCAGACGCAGCGTGCGCCACCCCACCGGAAACAACCAGCACAAGGACCGATGCAAAGCGTATTGTCGTATTACACATACCGTTACCCTTTCTATGCTTCCTCGCAGCAGTAGCCTGGTTAGAGAGAAGCAGGTCATCCTGATAGGACACAACGTGGCAATTGATCTTGAAATCCATGGATACTCCGGTACGTTGAACCAGACATAAAGCAGAATCAGACAGTGATCCACAGGCAAAAAGTGTAGAAGGATAGTATTGCCATAGAATCCACATCAAGGCTTATAAGCAGCCTGAAATGCCCGGAAAACGAGACAAAGAGACCATGGTCAAAGGAAATGGAGAAGTGCGCGAGGATTTGCTAATGAGGTAAGAAGCATAGAAGGGTGAACGTAAGTAACGCTACCCTGAAGCAATATGGTAGATGTATGGTATCTTCATAATCGGCACAGATGTGGTGCGATTATGGGCGGTTGACTTTACTACTTACCGAAAATTAGCAGTCCATCGCACACTGCATTGGGTGTGGATACAAGGACTTGCATTAAAGGCGTTCCTTTCTAGAACTTTGCAGTTAAGTTAAATCCAGGGTTTTACAGTTGAGTTGAAACTAAGCAGAGTGTAATGTCTTTCTCGCAAAAAGTCAAGGGAGCGAAACAATTTGCTCTATGCGACAAGAAAGAAAGCTCGTGAGGGGGAGTGGTATTCCCCTCACGGCACGAGGGAAATTACGTACTTTGCGCCTGCTGCCAGGCGGCTTTCATGCATTGTTTGAGCAGTAGCACATTGGTCAGCGGACCGATGCCGCCGGGTGTTGGCGTAACGGCTCCCGCGACTTCACGTACCGAGGCGAAATCTACATCACCAACGATGCCTCCCTCTGGCCGGGCATTGATGCCCACATCGATGACGGTCGCCCCTGGTCGCACCATTTCGGC
>JAFMRP010000441.1 GCA_017354095.1 Ktedonobacteraceae bacterium | reverse complement strand
CAATCTGGGCAATGGCGCGGATATCAGGTGGTAATTTGCCCAACGCGGCCAGCAAGCTCAGGATCGGATCAGGGTGAGAGCGTGCCTGCTGATCCTCTTCCTGCCAGGTGCGTAAGGGTACGTACTCGGCCCCACCCGCTGTCAGCTCAACGGCTGAAACGGCTTCGTGCTCGGCCAGGTGGAATGGGTCCTCTTGTGTGCGCAGTGGTCTGACCTCTAGCTGGGGATAGAGGGTGCGCAGTTGCTCTTCGATATGATCAAGCGCCACCTGGGTGGTCGCACGGACAAGAAAAGAGCGACGACTGGCCGTACCAGCCAACTCCAGGGCGACCGGATACCGATCGTCAAGCACCAGGCTTTGCATGGCGGCCTCTAACGAGAGGGTTTGTGATTGGTCCGGGTCCTCTTGTGATAACACAGGCGAGATCACCTGCAACGCGAGAGGCACATGTCGATACGTCTTTTCTGATCGATGTCTCTTACTGAATGCCATAAGAGTCCTTTCTAGTGGTACATGTTGAGACGCGATGGTGGTGATGTATGATCATAGTGTGAGGCTATCCGGATTCTCTCTTTTGCTCCTGTTGCTGCACACATCGCCTCAGAGGCCGACCGATCCCCTTTCCTGCTTCATTGAGGGTCAGAAAAGGATCCTGATCTCCCCCTCTTCTGGCGCTCTTCGATCATGAGTCGCATGAAAGACGCCTGCCAGGATGCATGAGGCAGGCCAAATCCCTCTCCTTGCACTCCTATGGTAAGAGACATACAATGACCACTGGATCGTTGTTCGCAGAAAGGAAGAGCCGATATGACCCATACAACGCATGAACCGCATTCCCATCGCCATGGCGAGCATTGCGGTCATCAAGCCATCGAACACGAAGGTCACATTGATTACCTGCACGAAGGTCACCTGCACTTTCCTCACGAGGGACATTATGATGAACATGTGATCGCGGTGAGCCATCAGAATCCCGCGGCCTGCGCTCCCACTTCTTGTGCATGTGGGCATCAAGCCTGCGGGCATGAGACGGTGCCTCATGGGGATCATCGCGATTATCTCTATGAAGGACGCCTACATTTTCCGCATGGTGACCATTGTGATGATCATGGACCGCTCACCGTTCACACCAGATAATGGAGAATGACCCGAGGCACTCGGCGATTGATCGACCATTCATGGTACAGGCAGAGCACATGATGAGTGGCTCACTGGCTCCAGAGGGCGACCAAAGAGGAGCTCGATACCACACGAGAGCATCTCATCATTGGGCATGTGATCATGGATGAGGTGTCTCACCATCATGGGGGTCATACGACCCCCATGATGGTTGTTGCCATGGCGCTCCCCATGTTGGGCATGGAGAGCGCCATGGCCAACACGTGAGCGAGGTCGCTCTTGCGCTCGATGGGAGATCTCGCAACCGCTCGGTTACGAGATCTCCCCGTACTGCTTGGTGAGCACCTACTGTCTGATCAGCCCGAAGGAGAAGCGGAGCTGCTTCTCTATGTCGAACTGATCGTGCAGTATTTCTCGCACGGTCTCCTCCAAGCGTGCCAGTGCCGATGTATCAATGACCCGCTCGCTTCGCTGCCGCAGGCGAAGCTGGATATCGAGGAGCTCACCCGTCGGCAGCACCACTGGCAACGCTGCCAGTTCGAATGACCCTTGTTCCTCCTGCAGTAGCAGAAAGAAGTACTCCACGTCGAATGGTGCCTCCCGTAGCAGGATGCCGATCTGCTGACGCATCACTCTCCATGCGCCGAGCACGATCTGATTGATGACCAGCACGGACAGCATGGCATCGATCCCTTGCCAGGGAGTGATCAGGTACACGAGACTGACCAGGACGACAATGACAGAAAGTGCAATGTCGCCCAGCTCGTGAAGCCTGGCCACCTCGTTGGTGGCATCTCGATGCCAACAGGCTGGTTCGTTTGATGAGAAAACAGATCGAAGAAAGGAAAATGGAGTCTCCTCTTTTCAAGCATCCTTGTTCCTCATCTCTGGCTGTTCAACGTGACGCGACAATTGTTCGACGTTCTGCCGAGGCGCGCGCAACCAGAGCGAAATATGCGCGGGTTGCATTGTCTCATTGACTACCGCCAATACGTGTTCACTTAACACCTGCAAATGAACTTCGTTGTGCAAGGTGGAAGCAAAAGCCGCCAGGGTCTTCTGCGCGTCATACTTGTGCCGGTAGAAGCGTCGGTCGATGACGTTCTGAATCCGGTGACGTAAAGGGTGAAAGAGGGCAGCAATCACCAGGGTAGAAACCATAATGATCACCGGCTGCGAGTTTTGCCTGATGAGCAACCTGACCAGGCTTTCCAACCCGATGGTGAGCCCAGCATAGAGTGCCACCAAGATGCTGGAAAGCCCGCCGTAGACGAGCGTGCGATTAATCAGGATATCGATGTCGTACAAGCGATAGCGCAGGATCGCCATGCCAATCGAGAAAGGCAGCAGGAGCCAGAGAAAAGGATAGACGAGCGTAATCAAGGAATACGGGGTATCGGGCTGAGTGAGTGCCGGGAAAAAGAGCGAGAAGAGCAGACCAAAGACGAATAATCCTGTGACCACCATGCTCATGCCAAAGACCACCCACTTGGTCTGCTGGCGCTGGAGAGGAGTGGAAGCTCGCCGATACCGAAAGATCTGTGCAATGAGAATGCTCCCATAGATAACGAGCGCAAACAGGCCATTGAGCCAGCCTGGCCAATTATTTTGGTTGAACGGCGACGTGGGAGGAAAGACGACTGAGGCAGCCTGAATAATGACCAGCGGGATGATCAGGCCGGTCCAGCGCGGGAACAGGCGTCCACTGGGAAAGAGGAGAAAGAAGAGAGCAATGGCAACTTGCCCAAGTACACCGACCAGCGTGATCGGGAGAATGAGGACTGGATACACGCTGGTCAGCGCAGAGGTGGAAAGCCCTGGGTAGGTAAGATTGAACATCACAAGAGCAAAGGCTGCCAGTAGGGCCATGCCTTCATTCGACTTGCGCCAGAAGATGAGGAAGCCCATGATACTCCAAATGGCAATGATGATCACCCAGAAGATGACGTTCAAAGCGGCATATTCACTGACAGAGACGCCAAGGGAAGAAAGCGCCCGCAACCCTTTTACTGTCATTTCTCCGGCAAAGATACATGTATCAACACTGACGCAGGGCGTTTGGACGCGCTGATAATAGGCGGGCAGGCCGGCCACAAAGAGCCCCAGACTGGGAAGCACCAGCGCCAACCACACAGCACGGACAAGCACCAACCGCAAGCCTGTGAAGCGCGTCTTCACAGCGTTGGGATGAGCCGATTCGCTTCTCTTTTTCTGTTCACCATGCGATCTGTTCATGTTTCTTTCCCTTCTCAAAAGATCAATTTCCCAATCCAGCATCCTTCGCGCGCACAATGGCCTGGGCACGATCAGCTACCTGGAGCTTACTGATGATATTGGAGACATAGTTGCGAACAGTTTTTGGACTGATGACCAGACGTTCAGCAATCTCAGCATTTTTGTATCCCTGCGCCAGTAAGGCGAGAATTTCGCGTTCTCGCTGACCCAGTTCGGGAAAGACCTGCGAAGGATGTTCTGGCTGCAGCGCCGAGAAATAGCTGACCAGCCTGGTCGCAATCGCCGGGCTGAAGATGGCGTCGCCGTTACCCACAGCTCGTATCGCTCGTACCATGTCTTCATGCCGGACTCCTTTGAGCAGATAGCCGCGTGCCCCCGCTCGCATCGCGGCAAATACCAGGTGATCATCCTCGAACATGGTCACCACCAGGACGCGAATCTGGGGACTGTTCTTCATAATCTGGCGAGTCGCGTCCACCCCACCCATGCCAGGCATATGCACATCCATGAGCACCACATCAGGCTGCATCTCGGCTGAAAGGCGGATTGCCTCTTCGCCAGTCGTCGCTTCTCCCACACATTCCATGTCGGGTTGAGCATCCAGGAGCGCATGCACACCATCGCGAAAGAACTGATGATCGTCCACAATGAGAACTGTTAAAGCGTCCATCTCTTTGCTCCTTTACACGCGTGCGCTTGTCTCGGCACTGCTCTCTAGCAGTGGGAGATGCGCGAGAATCACTGTTCCACAAGGCTGGTTTTTTTTCAAGGTGAATGAGCCTCCCAATTCCTCTGCCCGTTCGCGCATTGAGAGAAGGCCCACGCCAGTTGAGTGGGTTTCCTCAAAGCCTGTGCCGTCATCCTGTACCTCAATATGGAGGGTCGTATCTACCAGAAGACGCACCCGGCACATATGCGCACGGGCATGACGAATGACATTCGTCACGGCTTCCTGCACAATCCGATAAGCCGCGACTTCTACAGCTGCAGGGAGCACAGGCAGTGAGGCGGGAGTTTCCACTGTGACTTTGAGTGCCTGTGTGTCACCTCCAAGCCTATCTGCATACTCGCGGATGGCACCAGAGAGCCCTAACTCGTCAAGTGCCGGAGGTCGCAGATTATAGACCAGGCGCCGAATATCTGCAATGACCAGTTCAATCTCTGACTCAAGCTGGTTCAGCAACGCATCGGTTGTGGCCAGATCGCGCTGGTAGAGCGTGCGTACCAGACCCACTTTCAGCATGACTGCACTGAGCATTGGTCCCAGACCATCGTGCAGATCACGCCTCAACCTGCGCCGTTCTTCTTCTCGCGCCGTCACAAGGTGTTCCCGTGAACGTTGCAGGTCTCTGGTCAAAGCCTGCAAATCGCCGGTCAGGCGTACCGTGTGAACCGCAATCCCAATCTGGCGCGTTAGATCGTCTAAGAGATGGAAGTCAGCGGGCGTCAGTTCTTCATCACGTCCACGAGGAGCAATGAGCAAGGTGCCGACGGACTCGCCCTGGTAGACCAGAGGCAGCCGCAGCGCCTCTTTTGCAGGGGGAATACCCGCTGAGGAGGTAAGCCTGGGCACATCTCCTTCCTTCAACTCGATGGCGGCATACGAAAGTTTGAGCGCTTCTCTCACGGTGACGACGATCGTGGACAGGATGGCGTCAGGTGCCAGAGTGGCTTGTAAGCGCTGTCCAAGCCCGGCCAGCACCGCATATGGCTCATCGCGCAGACCATAGAGCAGCCGATTGACCGCGCGCTGCAGGAAAGCGCGCAGCGGTTGAAAAACCACAGCGACGATACCCGTGGCGATGAGCGAAATAAGCAGGTTTCCATTCGTGCGAAAGATGGCTCCCAGGTAGCCGA
>JAFMRP010001631.1 GCA_017354095.1 Ktedonobacteraceae bacterium | reverse complement strand
GATCCCCCCTCGTTTCGCCTGGACAATGTCACTGACCGCTTGGATATGAGGCAAAAAGCTCTGGGCAACCACTTCCGCACGCCATCCTGGCTGCAGTCGATCCAAGAGCGCCTCTAACTCCTGTTTATTCGCCTCCACAGACGTGGACTCTCCAGGTCTATGATACCTCATCGTATGGATGAAAGCTCCATTTTCTGGCCCCAGTTGTGCCCAGGTTGAATGGACAGCATAATAGAGTGGATGGTCCATGCCAATCGCATACACATTCCTGGGATTGGGGAGGTGGTGCAAGGCGACATCAAAGCAGGCAATATATGACGGTATCGTCTGCTGAGCCCAACGGCGCAGGATCTCATATTGCCCCTCTGCAACGAGGCTGGAGGCCATATTAGCGTCAACAGCCAGGATGACGGCTGCCGCCGGGTAGCGTGTCCCGTCTTCCAAACGGATCGCTTCCACGACTCCCGAAGCCGTCTCCACAGCAGCAACCCTGGCACCGGTTATCACAGTCGCACCTGCTTGTTGTGCGGCCTGGAGGAGGCCATCAACCAGGGATTGCCAACCGTGATGCAGGTACAGCACCCCAGAGCTACTCTGAAAGATGTCTATGATCAGACCTGCATCAATGAGATCGGGAGCCCAGGTACTCGTACTCAACCGGGCACGAGCCTGGAGCAATTGACGGACTGATGGGTAGCGTATGTTGCTCTCCAACCATGCTTGCCAGCTGATCCCTCGCCATTGAGCGCTCTTGAACTGTGGCAGTGCTGTATACCATTGGATGAGTTCATCCTTCTCCGCTTGAGAAAACAGAGTCGTCTCAGCAAAGGCAGTGGCTCCAAAGGGGAGGCGATGGTCCTCGTTTTCCTTGAGGGCCAGACCATAGTCAACACGCAACCTCCCTCCACACACAGGAATGTTCAGCTCTTGAAGCACCTTTTCCCCAGGGCCACCCAGATAGAAGGCATGTGCCCCAAAATTGAAAAAGAACCCCTCCTGCTCTCTAGTACGAGCATGGCCTCCGAGATGCCTGGACTTCTCAAACAGGAGCACGTGATGTCCTTTGCGTGCCAGCAAAGCAGCCGCAGAAAGGCCTGCTACACCACCACCAACAATCATGATGGAGGCCGGAGATGGAGCATGTATGTTCATACGCTTTGTTCCTCTTGAGGATAGATGATGAGAGTGTATCTTCTACAGAGGCTGCGCGTCCCTCCCTCAAACGATTCAGTTTCTCTGGTAGGTGAGGCAGCGCCCCTGCCTGCAGGTTCCTTGGTCCTGGCTCTCCCCCTGTGGTCATGGACAAACCACGCTCGCGCGTTCCATCACCAGCCGTTGATGAGACAAAGGACCTCATCACGGCAACTGCGGACCATTCCTCCTGGTCTGAGAGAGAGGTCAAAAGCTCCGGCAACCCGCGACTTTTGGCGAGAAATGATGGCGAATCCGGACAGGAACCATACACGAGACGAAATACCTCTCTGATTTGTTAGTATCTACATACTTTCTTTTTTCGCTGTGCACCGCTCCAGTTCACCAGGGTGGTGATTTCCAACAGGCAGTTCCAATACACCAGGTGCAGAGTGGTTTTCCCTGGCATGTTCACGCCAATACACATGCTTCTCGTCGATTTCTCTATTTCAGGTAAAAGCTGCTCATATTTGAC
>JAFMRP010001630.1 GCA_017354095.1 Ktedonobacteraceae bacterium | reverse complement strand
CAATGGTCACTTGGCTCTGCTCTGGCTGCTCCGGAAAAAAATCCATCCTTCGCCACGGATCTGTATATGAGTGGGACGACTTTTTTTACGCTGGGTCTGGGCGATGTGACGCCGCGTGAGGGATGGGCCAGGTTTTTTACCGTGATGGAGGCCGGTCTGGGATTTGGCTTCCTGGCCCTGGTGATCGGCTATGTGCCGGTGATTTATCAGACCTTCTCACGGCGCGAGGCTCAGATCTCCCTGTTGGATGCGCGTGCAGGTTCGCCTCCCTGTGTCGGTGAGTTACTACGCCGCCACGTCACTGAACGCGACGTGACCGACCTGGTTGAGCATCTGCGTGGCTGGGAACACTGGTGCTCCGAATTGATGGAAAGTCACCTTTCGTATCCCGTGCTGATGTATTATCGCTCCCAGCACGACCGCCAGTCCTGGCTGGCCTCGCTCACTACTATTCTTGATATATCAGCCCTGATCATGGTTGGAGTGGATGGTATCTCGGAGCAGGTGGGCCGTTTCACCTTTGCAATCGGGCGTCACGCAGCGGTTGATCTTGCCCAGTCACTTGGCAAACGGCCCGTAGCGCCTGAGCAAGATCGTCTCCCCGCCGAACAGTTTGATCAGCTGCGTGAACTGCTGAGTGAGCTCGGCCTCAGTTTTCGTGACGATGCGACCGCTCGCGAACAGCTGGCCGAACTGCGTAATATGTACGAGCCCTATGTGAACACGCTGTCACAACATTTGCTGATGCAGCTGCCGGAGTGGCTTCCTTCACAGGAAGATATCGCCGATGACTGGCAGACAAGTCCCTGGGATCATTTCACGCTCACTATACAGCGACCACGATCACATGGCAGACGACAGAAGGCCTATCAGGCCGATTAAGGCAGCCTACTCGCTCTCCGCGCCTTTTCCCAGATAGATGCCATCTTTTTTGAGCAAGAGATCGGAGATCCGTTCGGCTACGCTAAGCGCCATGTTATCCCAGAGCAGGTAAAAGTAGAGACTGCGCAAGAAGTTTTTGCTATTCGTCTCGCGCGGTGTAAAATCGCTGTCACCACTAGGCACGTAGCAACTGTCTATCCAGGAAGTGATCAGTTCGTCGGCAACCTGCTTACCCAGGATGATGTGGTAGGCCACCAGGGCCAGGCGTACATCTTCTTCATGGTAAAGGGGCTCATTGATGGTTGCCAGTTCGCGCAGCAGTGTCAAAATCTCTTTGCGCTCCGCAGTAGTGGTTGCGCTATGCTGCGCGCACCCGTCCAGCGCATCAGCCAGGTGAGCCATAGCATGTGCCCATCCTTTGTCCTTGACGTAACCACGCCAATCCTTTTCCTGGCGCGCATAGAGAAGCAGCGCGTCTTTTGTACGCCGAATTATCTCGGCGGGCAGAGCTGGTTTCTGGGCATCTACGTAGAGAATAGATGCCACAACGAGGGAAGAAAAGCTGCGCATGAAAACGGAATCGGCCCCAGTTTCTCCAATACGATAAAACAGGTGTTCTTTGTCCAGCGCGGTAGTGAGCAGTTCCTGCAGTTGCGCGGGAGATAGCCGCTGCTTTTCGATAATTGCGCCTGTGAAAACTCTGTAACTCAATTCGTCGCGCAGTTCACTATCTGGTGAGGCAAAGTTGGCCAGCAGCGCCCTGGCGAAGGTGAAATGATCTATT
>JAFMRP010001629.1 GCA_017354095.1 Ktedonobacteraceae bacterium | reverse complement strand
ACTCGTACCACCAACCTCACGTTCCAATGAGCAACGAGAGGAGGCGTTCACTCGCCCTAAGATCCCCTCTGAGGCCTACCTCGACGATGGGCATGCCGGACTGCTACGTCAGCGGTCATGAAGGGCAGGGGAGCGGTGACGACAGGCATTGGTGGTCTGATCGCTCATGGCTCGTTCCCAATTCTACTGAGAGGAGAAAGCAGAGAGCGAACCTGTTGGGGAGACTGGCTCATAGCATCCCGACGTATTTGGGCTGTTCAAACTGGCCAACCTTTGAGCTCAGACAGGCGCGTTTCGAGCGTAGACGTTGGCCAAGTTGGACGACCCACGGGCGTCAACCATGATATGGACCAGCCTGCCTGTTGGGAACCCGACCTCAAACAAGCCGCGGTGTCTTTGGCTGCCTTCCATTTTTGGGAAATCCCAGAAAAATACCTGACAAATCTCCTTCAGCCAAGAGGGCATTCTACGGTACCATAGAGAAGTGGGGAATCATGGTTGCAATATGGGAGTGTCGTTCTGATGGTTGTTTGAGCGTGCTGGCTGTAAGAGCAGGGCACGCAGGAGGGAGTATGAACGAAGTGGAAGGTGTTCGAGGAGCAGAGCCAAGATCAGAGAGTGATGGGGTATCCGGTGGTGAGCAACGTTACACCCTAAGAGAGATGGTTCGTGAGGGGCCTCCGGCGGAAGGGGTGGGTTCTGAGGACGACCAGAGTAACAAGAAAGCAACGGATGGCAGCGATACTCGGAGTATTCCTCGTCGCTGGAATGAGCTAGGTTATGATGGGCAGGATGCCACTCTCCACATTTTTGGGGCATTGAAGGTTGGAGACATGCGGAGAGACGAGGATGGCGATTTGTGCCGTAAGGATTCCGCGTGGTATCTAGACCCATCGCTTCTTCCACCTGCACAGAGAGAAGATCTCATTCGATCTGTCAACAACGCGAGGGAAGCAACCAGTACTGATCCAGATAGATACCCGGAGGTACTCAGGGAGCAATTAGGAGCGGTGAACCTCACCATGGATGATGTCATGGCATGTAGCGGAGAGCGTCAGATCTGGGTAAAGCTGCCAGATCTGACAGATCGACAGCGAGAAGGTCTTGGATCAATCGTACAAGAGGCTCGCGATACGGGGAAAAGCGTCTATGAACTATTGGAGGAACGCTACGCTATCAGAGGGGAAGATGTACGGGAATGGTTGGATGGAGGTGCGTCTCCATTCACGGATAATACAGGGTTTTGATGGTCATGGGAAGTCGATCAATGGGGGTCATGATGCAGGCGATTCTGGTTGGATCGTTGAGCAGAGACGTCACGGAGATGATGCGCAAGGCTCCGCGTCGTCTTCTGTTATAGAAAAGCCTTGCAAGTAGAACACCCCCCTGGTGGTTGCAGCTAGGGGGTGCTGTTGTCTCCATTCTCATCGGTGCTGGGACTGAGGAGGAATTGATCCCCGCAGAATGGCGATGAGAGGCGATTCTGCGGGGTGACACAACCATCAGGTTATTGAAGCAGTGCGTGAGCGAGGACCGTCCCAGTCTCGTCTCAGCGATGTGCGATGGTCTGGTGAGTAGAGCATAGTCTGATTGTTATCGTCAGGCTCGTTGCCGGAGAGCTGACGATGAATCGGGGGACGCTAGAACGGAACCTACAGGTGATTCTG